>CAYQVT010000021.1:0-14358 GCA_964420885.1 uncultured Gammaproteobacteria bacterium | reverse complement strand
GCTTACGCCATATTGGAACGGTGTCCGGTATATGCGCTATCAACGGCGACTGCTCAAAGTGGTTGATAGATAATTGGATCATAGCGGATCAAGTTGATCAGCTATGGTCTGATTCAGCAGACGACTATGCCAATATTGTTGTCAAAATGTCGGTTCAATAATTCTAATCGTAACCGCCGCATCAACCTAGCGTCACACCCTCTCATGTCAGATACTCATTCTAAATATTATCCTTACTTCGATTATCTTCGAATCGTTCTCGCGATCTCGGTAATGCTCTATCACGATCAAGTCCTAACCTGGACCTATACCGGCACATTTGCGGTGGATGTTTTTTTCGCGCTTAGTGGCTGGCTGATAGGCGGGATATTGCTTCGTTCAGAAGCCACGATTATACCAAAGTTCTTTTTTAATAGAGCCGCTCGTATTTGGATACCCTATGGTATCGCTCTGTGCCTGATTATCATTGCAAGCCTTCTTAAAGATCCAATTGATGCTAAATGGTTTGAATTTATTATTTATAAGATAACCTGGGTCTACAATATTTTTGGAACTCCTCAATTAGCTGATTGTGTCCGGTGCATGCCTCTAGATGGCACAGCGAACCATTTTTGGAGCATTAACGCTGAAGAGCAGTTTTATCTACTGGCGCCATTGATCATTTTGATCATTCCATTTGGGCGCTCAATTTTTCTATGGGTTTTAATCAGTATTGGTTTATGGCTCTCGAATATTTACGCGCCAATTGCATTTGGTGTATTGGCGGCCACAATTAATATTCATTATCCGAATTTTTACCTAAGTCGTGCTGCACGCACGATCTTTATTATTTTGATGGTGGTTTCGGGCTACGGCTTGATCGTAAATTGGACTTATTATCTAACCGCACCATTTTGCGCGGTTACGATCGTTTTACTATTAAGTAAAAATGGTAAACCATCGGCCATCGGCAAAGTCATTGGTGGCATCTCTTACCCACTTTATTTGAACCATTGGATTGGCGTGTTCTTTTTCAATTTAGTATTGGATCCATTTGGTCTGCGCGATTCTCCCACACGTCAGATTCTTGCAGCCATACTAAACATAGCGATTGCATTTGCCTTGTACTGGGTGGTTGATCGAAATGTTCTCAATGCGAGGGAGCGCCTTTATACGCCGTTTAAAGGGAAATTGTTGACCGTTCTCGCATATGGCACAATCCTTATTGGATTGTTGTACGGCTTTACTCTGACAAATGGATAGCATTGGTGAGCTTAAAATTATGATGTTACATAGTTATACGATCACTGCTTTTGGATCCGACAGGCCATAATCATTTAACACATAAAACGACTTGATGAAATTTGATAAAATAGTCATTGTTAAAATCCAATTCGATAATTTAAGGTAAGGAAATTGCCGAGCTCACATCCCATTTCCAGCGCGCAGCATCATACGCTTCCATCGTCTCAAGATATAGACTGGTCTAGAGAACAGTGTTCGTTGTTCTCCTGGCGACCAGGGCACAAGCTCTTAAAGTCGATCCGTGATTATCAGAAGTACCGATCCGGCGATATATTTACACCCATATTTAAAACTGTTTGCGTACTACGTCATCGTTTCTGGTCCGCTGTATCAGGTGCCGACATACCAATTAATGCGACCATAGGTGGAGGCCTTTTGATACCACACCCCAACGGCGTGGTAATTCATCCGAAAGCCGAAATCGGAATTAACTGCCTTATAATGACTCAGGTGGTTATAGGCATGTCGGATGATGCAGGCCTTCCAACCATTGGCAATGCGGTTGATATTGGCGCTGGTGCTAAGATCCTCGGCTCTATCAATATAGGTAGCCGAAGTAGAATTGGAGCAAATGCCGTAGTGATTAGTGACGTACCACCTGGTGCAACCGCCGTGGGAATACCGGCAAAGATCGTCACAAGCAAGGGCTAGAAAAAACTCAAAAACTGAATTTATACCCTCGATTCGAGATGCTCAGCCGAGCGGCTTTGCAGGCACCCCAACGACGGCCGTTTCCGAGGGGACGTCGTCCAATACCACGGCATTGGCGCCTACTGAGGCACCATCGCCAATTCGAACATTTCCCAGAATAGCAGCTCCAGCACCAATGTTCACTCGCTTGCCCAAGACAGGAGCTTGAAATGGGTGTTCAAGATGTCGATTACCGATCGTCACTCCTTGACGGATAATACACTCGTCGCCAATTTCGGCACTTCCATGCACTACAATACCACCTTGATGTTCGATAACCACTCTCCTGCCAAACACCACTGAATACGGTAATTCAATTCCATAAATATTACGTACTCGCCGAAATAAGAATCGATACATCAGGCTCATCGGGGCTCTGGCAAATCGATTTCTTATCGTCATCCGCCATTGGCCAAAGCGCAATATCGCTACCGCGCGAAACCCCGGTAAGGTCCAGTCTTTACCATGAGCGGACCAGTCCTCGGCAATTAGTTTGAATAGATCTATTTTTGTATTGTTCAATTTATTAATTTTAATGATATCGCCGCCAATTTGCTGGGTTCAATATACCGTATCTAACAAAATCGCGTAAAAAATTCTGGGGCTCATTTTGCACTTGCTTTAGATCAGTAATGCTTTTACGTAAGAGCCAAACCATATACGCACTTACAAACAAAAGGTCACACGTGACAAGATAAGGGACACCATGATTTTTTAAAAAGTACCGAGTTCGAGATTCAAACCAGTATTGCGGTCTTCGCGGTTGCGCCCCCCGAAGATCTGAGATTCCGGTCGCCCCACCAACCATATGCACCACCTTGCTGCCCTCAGCAATTGTGCAGCAGTACCCTGTATCAATAGCGCGTTTAAGAAAATCGACTTCTTCAAAGTACAGAAAAAAACCTTCGTCCATCTTACCCAATTCATTATAGGCGTGACTATCCATAAGGACCGATGCTCCTGCTAGCCAACGCTGTGTGCTTTCTTCTGCACCTTGCCAACGCTCAATTAACCTATCCAACACACCCAAACGAAAGCCAGCGGATAGCTCCGTTAGAATACTGGGAAACGGAAATATCGACTTCTGGTGAGTACCATCGACATCGGTCAACCTAGACCCAACAATCAATTTTTCTTCGGCGCAGAATTCCTGTAGTGCAGCGGTTAATGCCCCAGCTTGTACCACGGTGTCGGGATTCAACAACCAAAGCACGTCCGCTTGAATATTATTTTGGTGGGCATAATCTACTGCAAGATTATTTCCATAAGCATATCCACCATTTAGCTCCGATTCGATCAAGCTAACCCAGTTGTTCCAACCACGCCGAGAGATCTCTCTCTTTATTTCCATAGCGGCATTATCGGGCGAGCAATTATCCACAACCAAAACGCTCATATTCGGGTGTTCATACTTCTCACGCTCGAGAGATTCGAGGCTGTCGATTAATAAGCCTGGTGTTGCGTAATGCACTTGCACTACCAAAACTCTTTGCTCTTTAGCAGATCTTGGCATCAGATGTCTATTTGTACTCAATCAGCGTGTGTTCTTTTTTCAATAGCTTACGCAAACAAAACGCAGCAATCCCATAACATTGGTAAAATTTGGCAACCATTATAAAAAATGCATACTTTGACGCCAAATCGACGCCGAGCTGAGCCGTATGTTTGTTGGTGATTCGGAACAACATAATCGGGTATAAAATAGAAGCGGACAAAATTATAGCCCCGAAGGCCAATGAAAAAATAAGTATCGTCAAAGGCAGTACCGCACCCCAAACTAGAATGCTGACAACCTCTCTAACATTGTATTTTTCGTCCGAACGACCGTGTAAAAATGCCCCCCATGCATAGGCGCTACCACTGCGACTCGCCCGCCGAGCCCATTGCGAAAACTGATGAATAGCGGCGTCATGGGCTGTCATCGCCATGTCTAATCGTTCTATCAGCCACCCCTGTTGCCTAAGTCGATAACATAATTCCGGTTCTTCACCCGCTATCATTTGAGCATCGAAGCCACCGACTGCAGAAAAGGCCTTACACCTCATCATGGAATCACCTCCACACGCATGCGTCATTCCAATTGGAGTATCCCATTCGATATCGCATAGCCTATTGTAGATACTCGCCTCGGGGTAGAGTTCAGCACGCCTACCACAAACGATCGCAAGCGTTGGATTGTCGAAAAGACGCTGGCTTGCCGAACTAAGCCAACCCGGTGACAAGCTGCAATCACCGTCGATGAATTGAATAAGATCGCATTCGGGAAACCGCTCGACGAACTCTTTATAACCCCGGTTTCGTGCCAACGCGGCGGTGAAGTTCTCAGAGGGGTCGAGTTCCAAAACCGTAACCCCAATTTCCCGACAAAAGGTCACACTATTGTCAGTCGACCCTGAATCGACGTATACAATGCGTTCTGCCTCATCAATCTCATTCAGGATTGAACCTATGCAACGCTCTAATCGCTCCCCCTCATTGCGCCCAATAACTACTACACCAACGTTTTGCATATTGCTAATACACTATTAACCGACAACACTTTTGAACTTTTTCTTAATGCGGCTCAAGAGACTTTGATGCGCTACGATCTCTTCGGTCTCACCTTGTTTGTTTAGAAACAAGGTACTATGAGCGTCCTTCGACTGCACTCCACAATCGTCAGCCGTATAATAGTAAAGCGCGATTGATTTTCGACTAACGTCGTCAGGGCAGTTCAAAGGTTCTGGGTGACCATGAAAACTGGTGCTGGTGGTATTAAAAATAGCCATACGATTAAATATAGGCAATACCCTTTTAACCGCACCATCGCGGTCATTTTCCCACAACTCAAAATGACCACCCCATTCATCCTTCCAATCGCGATTTAAATAGACTAATACATTAATTCGCCGATAAACTTTCATCACCGAGTGCTTATTGAAATCTACATGAATCCCCAACTTTCCATTTCGTTGTATACGATGTAGGCCGCCGCCTTCTAAATACGGGTCTGAAATTAAACCAGATATGCCCGTTAGGTTTTCTAAAAATCGTAAAAATGGCTCAGAATTGAGTCTGTGAATAAACGACCGTGCTACTTCTCCAAGCTGGTCATCCTGATTCATCTGCTTTTTAAGCTCATATTTTGAATCAAACTCACGCCAATCGCTGTCTATTAGATCAAATTCACCAACAATAGCGTCTAACACCTGTTCAGAGAAAACATCATCATAAACCCCATGCGCAAAAGGACTAGCCGATTGGTATGCAGCGCTTTGCTGTGATGCAATCTGTGACAGTTTATCATTGGGTAAAAGCTCACATGAGCTGAAGGAATGAGCCAAAATAATGCTCCCCGTACTTAGGAAATAACTTAATAATCGCTAGCAAGCACACCGGTCAGTGATGTGTTTTACACTAAAAACGCGCTTTTACAGCTAAAATATCACTCTTAGGAAGCTTGCTTACGTGAACCCGAGCAACTTTACTACATAGTAAGCACCGATACACGCCAAAAGATAACTTAATTCATTGCCGAACTTTAGGCTTCCATATCGCATCATTTTAGTTATGTAAAATAGCGCCACCGGCAGCTCGACGGTAACGAAGATAAAGATCACACCCCAATACCCAAAAAGTTCATACGCGGGGAATACACCCAATAGTATCCATACAACTCTTAAAACATTTCCGACTAAGGTGTATTTTGCATGCCCTTTTGTTATAAGAAAGGTTTCAAATGGGTAAGTCCAAATACACAACACCGCCCGCAATAATAAGAGTGCTAGAAAAGGGCCAACGGAGGCGTAATTGGCTTCATATACTACTCCCACCAGTGAATTAGCTGCACTGATACCGATACCTAGACCTAAGGACGCCAACAGAAGAATTCCATGCTTAGTCTTGTAAAACATGTCTGTTAACTGCGCCGTAGTGGCGGATCGTTGGCTAGCAAGCGCTGAGCCTACGATAGTCTGAGAAAAATCAATCAAAAACCTAGTACCCAACATGGATATGTTTAACGCGATAAAATACGCGCCTAATTGTTCGCTTGAAAGAATCTTAACCAAGGTAAATTTATCCAACTGGGTATACAAAATTGTGATGATGCTGGAGGGTAGAATGTATTTAGACCAAGCCAAAAAGTCCTTGCTCAGCTCCATATCTAGACTGAACCCTGTGTAAGATTTTGAGTAGAAGACGTAGCTAAATATCAATGAAAAAATAGGGAATAGCAGCCCACCAACGATCACACACCAAACACTTTTATACGCCAGAGTTAACAGTAAGGTTAGGAATAAGCCTAAGGTCCCAGCGATAAAGTCTAATATCACAGGTTTGATAACGTGCCCTTCTTTCTCAGATAAAAAAGGTGCTAACGAGGTAAAACCTGTGATTAGAAACAACAAGCATGCAATCCGAACCGCGTTATCAAACCCTTCGATTTCAACGTAAGCCGCAGCAGGTTCGGCAAGGGCGAAACCCACCAAGGTTAGACACACTCCTCTAAGCAGCTGAATCGACCATAAGTTTCTAATGAGTGGCAAGCTTGGATCAGTCGCGTGGCGAAGCAAATAGCTTCTAAACCCTAAGTCACTGATTAATTGAATCACAAACATAATGCTCGCGACCAAGCCAATCATGGCAAAGGCGTCCGGCAGTAGTAAACGTGTTAATACAACGGTTGATATAAACCTAAGAAAGGTCGAGAGTACCGTTGTAGAGACCAACACTAATGAAGGTTTAGTGACCAAAACAACTCACCGTCGCACCGGTAGATGACGCATATACATGTTTATTCATTGAAATTTTGGTCACGTCTTGGAGTAAGACTGACGTGCGTATAAGTTGCGAGAATTTGCTGAGGTTTATCCCAAAAAATTCAAAGTACTCGGTTGGCAAAAACATATTTCTAAAGCAGTGAAAAATCAACAATGGCGATCGAAGATATTTCTCGTGTGTTTCACTTCGACCTAACCACATTTCAGCAAGGATATGCAGACAATCGTTCATGTCTCGCCCTGCACACTGTTGATCACGTTCGCCATCGTTATTTTTCGCTTAAACTTGAGTGGACTGAAGTCTGTTTACTCTCTTCCCGCAAGACTGACTCATAAAAATCAATTGTGTCTATTGCCAGACGATGCTTCGAGAAGCGATCACGAGCTCTCTTTTTCGCTCCGTCTGATAGCTCGAATAGAAGCTCGGGGTGATCGAGAAGTTCCATAATTTTATCGGATAAATCAACTTCATTTTCCGGTTCAAAATAAAGACCGCTTTGACGCTCTTCGAATATCTCTGTAATCCCTCCTACTCTAGATGCGACAACCGCTGTACCAAATGCTAATGCTTCAAGCGCAGTGTAAGGAAAATTTTCTTTTCTGGAAGCAATTACTGTGATGTGAGACTCTGCTCTGAGGCGGTCAATTGTGGGCTTGTCTACCGGGCCCAGATATCGAACTTGTTTCATCTGTGACTCAGAAAATAATTTGGCGGCGTATGTAGGGAGAGTGTATTGTTTCCCGGCTTCAAATACACCGTGATCGGGACCAGCAAAAACTAATGACAACTCAGGCCTTGTTCTAAATAGCTCAGCAACCGCTTTGAGGACAATATCTCCTCCTTTATGCCTATCAAATCGACCCACAAATAATATTTGGCCGCTAATCATATGCTCGAATTTCCAACATGCTGATTCATCGACTTCTGGCGCGGGATTAGCAATCGTACGACAAATAGGCCAATTTGCCTGGGTCGTTTGCTGGACGCTATTTAGAACCCATTCGCTTGGTGCACTCACATACTTCGCCGCCAGAAAGGCACGCTTCTCACGCTTTATTCTGAGTTTATCAAGCCGTGTCGGCGGGTTGCCTGTCATAAGCCCGTTTACATAATGAGGCCCATGTAAGCGCATCACAATGGGTACATTGATCTGCTTTTGCACATGATAGTGCCAGCCAAAGGATTCCTCCATTTCGATGATATCAATCGAATGCTTATCCAGAATATGGACTATTTCATTTACAATTCCTCGAGCGCCTAGTCGATAAATGCGATAACCAGGGCTGAGTAATTCACCAGCCATTGAAAAGACTTTATCGCTAAGATCAGTTCCGGCATCAACCGAGAATACTCTCTTTTCTTGGTTGGCCAACGAACCGCCTAAAGCCAGAATGAGCACCTCATGCCCAAGATTTTTTAGTACCGGAACAAGCTGTTGCAGGTACGTTACGATTCCATTCGGAGTATCGAGTTTGGCTGGCCAACAAGGCGAGATAAGTAGAATATTCAAATGCTTAGATATCGGTGTGGGTGCGATCTAAAGTCTAACTCAAATAGCAATAATGGCAATGTAAAATAGCGCCGAATCATTCGTGTTTACAGATTTTGAAGATCTAGAGATTTGCTTGTATAAGAATCGGCTAGCTACAACTGGCCTTGTATTGGACCTAATCCCGCCTGAACCTATATAAAGCGCGCTTCGCGTCGAGACTGCATTCACAACTACAACTATTAGAAAGTACTCTTACTGCTAAGCTGAGATTGTATGTTTTCGGAGGCTCATAAAAGAATAGGTCGATCCAATACAGGCTCCCAAAAAAAGAAGCGCCAAAGGTGTTGCAGGATAGTTGGGGATGAACAAGATGGAGTATACGGCGATCACCAGTGCAGTATTAATATATACGCGTTTATGCCGTGGTTCAATATGCCTTAGGGAGCGTAAGTCACTCATTCGGTAACACGCGAAAACGATTAAACCAAAAAAACTATAAAGTCCGAGCAAACCGTACTTGCTAGCTACTACTAGCCAAAAACCATCGGTTATGGAACCTTCCAACATATTTCTTGACCACCCTCCCCAACCAAGTATTGGTTTAGTGTTGATCCTATCGACTAAACGTTGCTCGTGGAAAAAGCGAAACTCTAGTGATTGGGCCCGATCCACATCAACAGCCCTAAACACATCAACGATTGCGTCTTCTGGAATGATGTTGGTCACCTTCGCAAGTGGGTACAAGACTAAAATTCCGAGAAATAACGCAATTGCAAAACGACGGGTTTGAACCTTGCAGAATAAAATCAAAAACCCGCCTATGGCCGCGATGATCGCGGCACCCAGAGACTTACTTAGTAACATCGTTATAAACAGTAGAACTAAACTTAGAGTTCTAAAGAGTTGTTTACTTAAAGGAATTTTTCGAAACGTTGCACAACAAAGTAAAAAACATAAAGCGAAAAGCTCTGCTACGGTTAACCCATGCGAGAGAAATACCACGGGTCTAAACCCTCCGTACCTCATTTGTTGTAAAAACGAATGAGGAAAGAACCCGTAGACCCAAGAATGTAATTGAGGAGAAAAACGCACCTCAAATAAGGCCGGTAAAACATATAATATGCTGGCACAAATACTCAAGTGAATCACACGCTTCAAATCATCAATGGTTCGCACGAATTTAATACCAAACAACACTGGTAAAATAAAGATTACTTGTTCTACCGTTAAGGACAAAACGTCGTATAAATTTAGCCCTTTCACCCACCTCGCATCGTTAAAGATCGGCTCACGATTATCAATAAGCGTGAGCAATGGGCCCAATACCACCACTAATAACAACAGCCTTAATAATTTGTCCCTAGGTATCGCGAATGGATTCTTCTTTTTAATCACCAACGTTAGTAACACGATCGACAATACCGCAATACTTAACTTGTTTAGACTTGGAACGTATTGCAAATCGATGCTCACCTTCTCTGGAAGAAATAACCAGCCTCCGATCAACACAATAAAAATGGCATCCAAGGTTTTGCGCGTAACAAACACAAATATCGACACAATCGGCCAAATCGCTAAAGCGAGATATGAAAAGGAATTTTCCATTAATGAGCGTTCATTCTAAATCAGTGTGTTCCGGTAGTATTCTTCAATCTAAGTTAGCTAATAATCGCATATCTTAACCGCTGGAAAGTTATTAAAATCCAAACTCAATTAATTATCAGTCACACCACCATCGATAACATATTCTGAGCCAACTGTTCGTTTATTGCCTGCGCGATGCGCTAACTGACCCAAGAACTCGCTGACTTCGGTACGCGTGTTTTCAAACAAGGCTTGTTCTAATCGCCTGATTTGCTTTTCTAACCATGCCCATTGCTCCTGAGTAAGCTGGTCTACTCTCAACTCAAGAGAGTTGAAGGTGATCGAGGTTTCACCTCCTGCGGACAACTCGCTCGTCACCTCAGAAAGTATTCTTCGATTGCCTCCTAAATACTGCAGATATATCAACGCAAGAAGATTATGTTGGCTATTCGCGAGCGAATCACGCCCGGCCATAAAGTCAGTGAATTGACAGATCATCTGGGTCGGGTGAAACATTTGGGTTTCATCGATTGGGCTTACACTAATCTTGGTCGAATTAAATTGAATGTAGAGAAAGGTATCAAAGTCGACATAAGCTCCATTGACATACTCGACATGGTTGAACGCATCATATGGTCTAAAGTTAGCGCGCACATACTCAGCATCTATAACAAGCTGAAACGTGGTTGCTAAGCCCATGCCTTCAGAAACACCATTTCCTTTATACGTTTGTATGCCCTGAAACTGCGCTCCAGACTCTAAAGTATTCTGATAACAAGTTTCAAAAATACCATCATCGATTGGTAATGCATCGAGGTCATGCAGGATTACATGTTTAGTCCTGGCCTTACTTATGCCAATAACCCATGACAACCATGCATAAACCCATCCCCAATCGATTTTCCTCGCCACTGCAATTTGCTTAGGTGTATAGAAAATCAACTTTATTGAATGACTATCAGCGAATTCAGACACAAGGTTCGTCACCGAATCGTCTAATTCTTCTTCACTACAATCAAAAACCAAATAAATAGCGTTTCTCGAAGTCTGCTCTGTTTTCACTAATAGCTTGATATTAGCGACAGCGAGTTCCGGCAATTTATGCATGCATCCAATAATAATGGTGTAGCCTGGCAGCGATGCAGATTGTTGCTCCCAATGAACCAAATTTTTGATAAGAAAGTGGATGGGTATACGCTTAATTTTCTTAAGCCAAACCTTCAACATTTGCATAATAAGACCGATAGACCAATTGCAAGATTCAATGTATTAGAGATGAATATAATAATTATTAGAGAATAGGCGTGTCTATACAAGCTGTTGCTTGAATTGCTTAGAATCCAACTTAATTCGTCGGCAACCGGACTTACGTGACAAATAAATCGCAATAAAACGTCTAAGTACTTAGTGAGCGTTCTTAGCGGTTATCGTGACCCAAGTGGTTTTTACCAAAATCTTGAAGTCGAACATAATAGAACTTTGGCGAATATACTCCAAGTCATATCGCAATCGATTTTCCATATCTTCGAGTTCGGGTGTTTCGCCTCGGTATCCATTAACCTGAGCCCAACCGGTAATTCCTGGCTTGATCATATGCCGGGTCATATAACCTTCTATTTTGTCGCGATAGTATTCATTATGTTCATTGGCATGTGGTCGAGGGCCTACTAATGACATGTCTCCCCGTATTACATTAATTAGTTGAGGAAGTTCATCAATAGAATATTTTCGCAATAAACGCCCAACTCGAGTAACCCTAGAATCATCCTTAGAAGCCTGAGCTAGTCCGTCGCTTTGCTCTACCGACATTGACCGAAATTTCCAAAGATCAAATTCTCGTCCATCCAACCCATAACGTTTCTGTTTAAAGAATATTGGGCCCGAACTCTCAAGTTTTACTACTAGTGCGCATAGGATCATGGCCGGTAACAAACTAATTAGAATGATAGAAGCTAATATGAAATCTATAGAACGCTTTAATAGCAAATCTGCATGGCTAAGCCGCAAGCCACTCATGTCCATGACCGGCAGGCCTAAACGCAATTCTACATCGTAATTTGGGAGATCAAGCCCATGCAAATTTGGAATAAGGTGCAGTTTGGTAGCGGTATTTCGAAGCGCATTTTTGACACCAATTATTTCGTCAGTCTTAGTGACATTTAGGGTGACCCAGACTTCTTCAATAATGGTCTCATTATTGGTTCGACATTCCTCTATATACTCAGCCAACTGATCAATCCTGCCGATAACGGGAACGCCAGTCACCAATTTGCCAACTCTTTCGGCTGACGTATCAAAAAAAGCATTGGGAACTAAGCCAAACCAAGGTTCCCTTTGCATCTTAAGAGCGACCTCTTCCCCAAGTTTGCCTACTCCAACAATAACAATATGTTTTTGATTATTGCCATGTGTGTAATGAACCTGATTTAACTTTCGATTGAACAATCTGATAGAAACGGTCAGAAGATAGGCACCTAAAAAGGTAACGCCTAGCCATATCCTTGAAAAATCGCTACCGATCTTTAAAACGTAAAATACGATCGAGGTAAGCAGTAAAACAATTGTCCAACCAACTGTTAAGGCGACCAACTCGTCGTAAAAAAGGTGGTCTCGTCTATCGGTATAAATTGATAATTGAGAAAAAACAAAGCCTAAGATCAAGGCCGCTGCAAGAGAGAAAAGTGCGTAGCTTTCTATGGGGTCATATTGATCCCCAACGAGCCAATAGGCTATGTAACTCGATAATAAAAAGGAAATTGTATCAAGAACGCGCATTTAGTTTGCTTTGAAATGACCATCTAATTATTAGGTTCGGCAGCTCACTTGATTGAAGCGAGCTGACGAACCAGTTAGTCGAATTAGAACTCGATGCCAACACCTACGCGGTAGACATTGTCGTCACCGCCGCCTTCAGATACAGACGCACCGGCATTGATTATGATTCGAGCCGCTTTATCTTCGTCGTCACCAAGTTTCAACCAGTGGTTAACACCTAAGCCCAAAGCTGTTTGATCTTTGTAGTGACCAAGGCCTGCGCTAATAGTGGTTTTACCTGGACGTGAAGGCTGAATAGTGGTTCCTAGAGCTGCAACACCAGCGATACCTCTGCGCGCCTCTTGTCGAACTTCATCTAGCTGTTCAACATTAACCGCATCGGTAGCGTCGACACCTCGACCCACGTTAGTGATTCGTCTAGTGGCCCCTTCAGATCCAACTGATACAACACCCGGTGCTGATGCCACCGATCCGTTACCAATCGCAACTGAGTTAGCAAAGGCCGCACTTGAACCAGCACCGATGGCGATTCCACCTGCGCCCGAAGCGTTTGCCGCACTACCAATCGCTATGCTATCGGTGCTAGAAGCGAATGAGCGAGTACCAAGAGCGACGCTAGCTGGGCCGCCTGAGAAGGCATTTTCACCCAAGGCTGTTGACGATTGAGCACTAGCTGACGCCGCACTACCAAAGGCACTTCCCGCAGCACCAGCTGCTTGAGCTGAATCACCTATCGCAGTCGCGCTTCCACCACTTGCTGTAGAGTCATTACCAATCGCTACGGTGCCTAAACCTAATGCAGCTGCGCCTTGGCCATCGCCATCATCATCGCTACCAATAGCGACAGATGAATCTTGAGTTGCTCTTGCGCCTGATCCGAATACGAAGTTATTAGCACCTTGAGACGCAGCGTTGGTACCGACAACTAAGCTGTCTCTACCACTCACTGTGTTTCCGCTGCCCGCTACAACACTTCCGTTAGCATTGGTAAGGGTATTACCGCTGCCTCCAACAATTGTGTTATCCGAAGCTGACACCGTGTTATTAGCACCACTCAGCACACCGTTGTTGCTTCCAGAAGCAGTGTTGCCTGTACCTCCAACGAAGGCGTTATCAGATCCGTTCACAGTATTGCCCGAGCCACTGACAACTGAGTTGTCACTGCCGTTTAGAGCATTACCAGAACCGGTAACATTTGAATTACTTGATTCAGACAATGAGTTATCACTACCACCGACCAAGTTATTACTTGCATCGAGAACCAATGAGTTACCTGTACCAGCAATCACACTGTTATTGGTGTTTTCATCAACGTTGTTACCCGTACCAACAACCGCGTTACTATCTGAACCTTCATCCACATTATTGTCAGAACCGCCGACTAAGTTTCCGTCAGATTGATCGGTAACGTTATTGCCATTACCTGCTACAACGTTATTAGTGCTGTCATTTACCGTATTACCATCACCGACTACGTTGTTACCGGTAGACGCCGCTGTCACAGTATTGTTCGAACCAGATACCGCGTTGTTATCCGAATCCACCGCTACCACATTGGTTGAACCAGAAACTTGGTTGAAATCACTGTTCGTAACAGTATTAGTGAAACCACCTACAATGTTTTGATTACCAACGACGTTGTTACTCAAACCAGACGCAGCATTACCTTCGCCTGTGACGGTATTGGTATTACCTGCAACCGCGTTGTCACTGCCAGTTGTGGTGTTATCACTACCTCCCGTTACGTTTGCATCACCAGTTGTTGTATTGCT
>CAYQVT010000020.1:0-29325 GCA_964420885.1 uncultured Gammaproteobacteria bacterium | reverse complement strand
CTGGAGAGAGAACAACCACAGCGCAAACGTTCCAAGTTCTGGGGTGTTTGTTGCTTTTATCGGTATCACGGGTGGGTTTGCATCCATGGTCGGAAACCTTGCCGGGCCAATTATGGCATTGTATTTATTGTCAATGCGGTTGCCAAAGAATCAATTTATTGGCACCGCTGCGTGGTTCTTTTTAGTGATTAACTTGCTTAAAGTGCCGTTTCATATTTGGGTGTGGGAAACGATTACTTGGGATACGCTGATATTAGATATTGCCTTGCTGCCTGCGATTGCGTTGGGGGCGATATTAGGGGTGAATATTATTAAGAGAATCCCTGAGAAGGGGTTTAGATGGTTTGTGATTTTGACGACTGCTGTAGCAGCTGCGGCATTGGTGCTATAGTTTTTTTTAATAACCTTGCCAATGATTGAGGCCAATCTCTTGAACAGAATTGTTTACCGACTATATTTAAAAGCTGTATTTATTAGTGTTGTATTCGTAAGCCAGGTCTACGCCGATGAATCGCAAGACCCATATCTAACGGTCTTGGGTGTTGGACAAGATGCCGGCTTTCCGCAAGCCGGATGTTATAAGCCTCATTGTTTACCAGGTTGGTTCGACGCGTCTCTGCGTCACGGAGCAACTTCTTTAGGCCTCATCGACCCATCTTCTCAAAGAACCTATTTATTCGAAGCGACACCGAACCTACCTGAACAAATGTTTCGTTTGGAGCAGTTAGCGCCGAGTACGTCTTATGATTTAAGTGGTGTCTTCTTGACTCACGCGCACATTGGTCATTATGCAGGTTTGATGTTTTTTGGCCATGAAGCGATGGGAGCCACCAACGTGCCAGTCTATGTTATGCCTAGAATGAAATCATTTTTAGAGAATAATGGCCCATGGAGTCAATTAGTCGACTTTCAAAATATTCAGCTAAGGCCGTTGAGAAATGGTCGTTCAGAGGCACTAGGTGAGCTGTCCGTAACGCCATTTCTAGTACCTCATCGTGACGAATTTTCCGAGACGGTGGGTTTTCGAATTGAAGGACCCAGCAAGACCGCAATTTTTATTCCTGACATCGACAAATGGTCGAAATGGAAGCTCGACATCGTAGATCAGGTAAAAGCGGTGGATTATGCGCTGATCGACGCTACATTTTTCGGTGACGGCGAGTTGCCTGGTAGGGATATGTCAAAGATACCGCACCCGTTGGTGACACAAAGCATGGCCTTATTTGACACACTAAGTGAGCAACAAAGAAATAAAGTGTGGTTTATACATATGAACCACACTAATCCCCTATTGGACGAAGATAGTGAGGAATTTAATACCGTACGCGCTAAGGGGTTCAATGTCGCCATTGAAGGCGTAAAGCTGCCATTGTGATTTTCTAACTAGAATCGGGTGACGATTGGTGATAAGTGCACATCAAACCGAGAGGGCGGCCTTCTAAATCGACAAAAAATGCCATCCATTCCTCGGCCCCATCTTCGTGCTGATGAATTTTATGAGGTGCGTGACTAAATTCTATGCCCTGTTTCTCTAAATGTTGTACTTTGGACTGAATATCTTGAGTCCTAAAGTAAATAATAGATTCATCGTTATTGATACCTTTACTCTCAGACAACATTAACCGCGTGCCATCACAATCAAAAAACGCCATGGTGCCATAGGTGTACAAATGGGTCAGACCGAGCATATCTCGATACCATCGCTCTGATTCCTCGGTACTTCTTACACTGCGGGCAATTTGTCCTACGCTAAATGGTCTGCTATTCATAAGATGATTGTTTTGACTTGTTGCCTTAGTTGCGGCGCTGTCTGCAGGCACTCCTTTCCACGTCAGCAAGGCTCGCTTATTTTCTACGCCGGTTTTATCGATGGCGTTAGCGATATGGAACTTCACGGCATTGACGCTAATTCCGAGCCGAGTGGCAATTTCCGGATTACTCAGACCGTGTTGTGCCGATTGAACCACCTTCCATTCTGCTGGAGTTAGCTGATCTGGATGAGCCGGCCGGCCTCGCTTTCTATTATTGACCATGGGTGCAGTTTATCGACCCTACGGCCGAATTACACTACCCGTTTCGCTGATCAAGCCGATTCATTGCGGATTACACAAAGTGGTATTATCGGGTCTTTGATGTTTTTAAGTATTTCGGAAATGCAGATGAATATTCGCCCATTTCAGCTCACAGATGAAGATGAGCTTATTACGCTTTGGCAATCTACGGGTCTGGCAACGCCTCAAAATGATTCTAAGAGGGATATACAGCGCAAACTTAAAGTTGACCCTGATCTTTTTTTGGTAGCGATTGTAAAAGGTCGTGTGATCGGATCGGTGATGGGGGGCTATGAAGGTCATCGAGGATGGGTCAACTATCTTTCGGTGTCACCGGATTATCAACGCCAGGGAATCGCAAAACGGCTAATGCAAAAAATCGAAGCTGACTTGCTGTCGAGAGGATGCCCGAAAATAAATTTGCAAGTTAGAAACACGAATCACCAAGTGTTAGCGTTTTATGCAGCATTGGGTTATCTGGATGATCAAGTAGTGGGCTTAGGGAAAAGGTTGATTCACGACAATTAACAAAAAACTGTCAGGGATGAGTGATTGAGTCGGTCACAAGACCTTAGCTCCAACCAAGCCCCAACTCCCGCATTTCAAAATTACGAGATAAGATATGAAACAGTCTGTTCTAAGCCTAGTATTTATTCTGAGCCTTTTTACCGCCCTCGCGCATGGCGCAGATAGCAACCAAAGCAAAGCCGTCGGAGGCCTTGATCATATCGGCTTGTCGGTATCCGATCTCGAATCGTCTGCTGGTTTTTTCGTTGATGCTCTTGGTTTCAAAATAGGTGGTCGCGACCCTAAGTATCCTGCTGTTTTTATGAACAATGGTGATATGAGTGTGACCTTGTGGCAGACAGGTGACAAGACCGTCGCGTTTAACCGCAAAAATAATGTTGGATTACATCATTTGGCGATTCGTGTGAACAGCTTCGAGGCCCTTGATGCTTTGTACGAAAAAGTGCGCGAAATCCCAGGCGTGGTAATAGAGTTTTCTCCTGAACTTGCATATGGTGGCCCGGCTAAACACATGATGATCCGAGAGCCAAGTGGAAACCGTTTAGAATTAGTGCACCGACCGTAGCAAATTTGCTGTTAGTTACCGTTTAGTTCTCGCAATTCACGTGAAACAGCCTGATAGCGTTGCTCGGTTGAGACCAGCAACGCCGAGACTTCGTTAGCTTGCTGCAAGGCAGCGCTTTGTTGGTCTAGCGAATCTTGCTTTTGCTGTCTTAATTCGGCGGTCTTTCTTTTCAGCGGCGCGATTTCTTGATTTTTAGAGTCTAGCCGCTTTTCTAGTTGGCTGATTTCAGCCTTAAGGTTTGCTTCGTTTTGGCGCAGTTGCCGAGTCATTTCGTTGCTTTCTTCAATCTCTTTAATGAGTTCTTCTTGAATCGCAATTTCGCGACTCTCCGCGCTTTGATCATTGTTTAAATCAGATTGAACTCGGCGCAGCTGTTGCTCTAAGGCTTTTAGATTTTTACGTGTGCTGGATAGCGTCGATTTAGCGCTGTTTAACTCGTCACGCCGTTCGCCTGTCGCCGCTACAGCTTTTGCAATTTCGGATTTAACTATCTCGCGTTCTTCGGTGACCTTCTCGATTAGTCGTTTGCCGTTCTCGATTTTCTCATCCAGTTCTAGTCGTTTCTTGTCTCGTTCAGAAAGCTGTTCACCGACCTTCGCCCAGTTACCCTGCTGGCTGGCCATCTTGTTTTGCAATACTTCGATTTGTTTGCGCAAACCTTGAACTTGCGAATTTTGCGTATTCAATTGATCTCGTTTAGCTTGTAATTCTTGTTGAAACTGAGCTTCAGTTTGTTGCAATTTCTGAGCTTGCAAATCTCGCTGTGCGCTTTGTTGTTGAGCTGTGCTAAGAATTCCTTGCAGTCTCTCGAGCTCTGGGCGAGGATCTTCGATTAGCGCACTTACGCGTAGGATTTCTTGTTCATACTGTTGAATATTGTTATTAAGCGCCGCCAAAGAATTCAGACTTACTTGTTTTTGCTTTTCAAGATTTTCCAAGCCTCGTTGTGCCTGAAGCATCTCTTGTTGACTGACCGCCAATATCCGGTTGCTGCGTTCCAGCTGGTTTCTAGCTCGTAGCAAACTGGCTTGAGTTTCGTCAATTTTTGCGGCAAGGGCGGATAACTCGGCTACTGCCGCCGCTGCTTTGGTCGACGAATCTTTAGTCTGGGCTTGGTTGTCGGGGACTTCTCGCCATAATAACTGCTCGATAAATTTTTCGGTTGTTTGCAGGGTCCCTTCTGCACGCTCGATTTCTTGTTCTATCAATTGATAATTGGATTGAGCCTGAGTAACGTGCACGTATAGCGCCGATATGGCACACCCAATCAGCAGCGCTTTTTTCAGGCTAATTGTGGGCCGAGATAATTTATGTTTGACGTTGCTATTCATTATTATTGTGACTTCGAATCTGGTTGCAAAGTATTTGGTTCGGGTTTTGACATTGTTTTCCAAATATATGACCAATACGCAATGGTTGCAATGGTGGTATTGTGCAAATGCACCTTGAATAGTGCGCGAGCACCAAAGGATGACTGTATTGCCGTTACCTAAGCACTGGGATATATAGCAATACGACCGCATTTTAGACCCCCTTTTATCCAATTGATTTGGTGTGTCACTCGCATGATTTTTGACCTATTCTACTTGCGCCCATTAAGCTCCAGAGAGGAACCGCATTTGAATGCTCCGCGCGTTCGGTTTAAGGTAAAGGCGGGTATGTTTAACGGTGCTTAACCAGTGAATGTATGCTTAGGTCTAAGTAAGATTGTAATGGCGCAATTTGCTTAGCATTTGATGGCGCCATTGATAAGTTCGATTTTTGTGCGCAGGGGTGAGTGTCGATACCGAGGTGAAGTATTAATAAAGCTGAAAGATCTGGTGAGCAATTTTTCATTCCAATAAGAGCGTTGAATAAATAATGAAAAAGATATCGATTGATGTGTTTTCTTTGACGGCTGATAAGGAAGTAATTCGAATGCCGAAAAGGAATTACCTTGGGTCGGTTATTCAAGGTGATGAGCTATTTCTTCTGCATGGAGAAGCGATGGATATCTTAGAGGAACTTAAACATAATCCTGGTAGCTACGCGTTTTATAAAGCCTACTCGGTAGCAAAAAATCTGGAAGACCGGTTGAATCACTACATCGAGGTATCTAAGGAAAATAATATTGCCTTGGGCTTTAGGATTGAGTGCAGTGTCTACGATTACGACGAGCCTTTATAGCCTAAATCTTTAAGCGAGGAGGGTTTACTCTGGCTCTTTCCACATTAACCTTCTTTCCACATTAACCAAAGAGGCGGGCAACCCTGGGTAGGAACAATCTTTTTCATCACCTCAAAGCCATATCGGCGGTAAAACGAAATATTGCTCTCTTTGCTACTTTCCAGGTAAACCGGCAGTCCGTCTAAATTGGCCTTTTCCAAGCCGACTTCCATCAATTGACCGCCATACCCTTTTCCCCTTTCTGCCGGTCGGCAACCGATCGCATATAAGTAATAATGAGGAGTAGATGGTTTGGGTTGACCAAGGGCATGGTCAATTTTTATGCCCCTAAGCAGTGATTTTGGTCCGCCGTGCCTAAGCATGCCTGTGGCGATATCCAAACTATTGAAAAGCGGAATGCGCTTATTAATGTGAGGTGGTAACCATAGTGATCCGCCGCTGAGGTCTGATATTACGTGGCCATACCCACTAGTAAGATACAGTTTTTTTGCGACATGGCTAAAGTAGCATTGAATGCCCTCTTTACTACCAAAAACCCATTGATTTACTGGGTCGTCGAAAAAACTATCGGCAATGACTTCGCCAATTGTACTCGAGTCTTCGATATCTAAATTTCGTAGTTCTATCATGGTGAACTTAGATATTACCGACCAATAGTAAAGGCGCAATCATCAGTATCGATAAGTTGCGCTACTAATGAATTCTGGCCCCTTGACTAACCAGACGTTTCTGCAGCGTATTGATATCCACCTGATGAAAGTCAGCATCGCATTCTATCGACACAGCCGCCGCGACACCAGCACCTTGCCCGTTGACCGCACAACACATCATGTTTCTGACCGCAGCGTGTGAATCGCGGTCTCCACCGGTACTGCGGCCGGTCACGATAAGGTGCCCAACATTCTTAGGCAACATCGCGCGGTACGGAAGCTGGAAATACCGCCCGGTTGTTGGAAGAATTAGGATGCCGTAACCATCAATGAATTCGGGGAAAATGCCGATGCTATCGCTGAAACGTCCTTGTTGTCGAACATCTTGGGCGGTCATATTGTAGCGCGCATCGATCTTGCGAGTATCTCGAATACCTAGCGTGAGACCGAAGTTTCTCAGCTTGGCATTTTCGCAGCCGGGGTTGAAGCGCTGTAAGGCTTCAATTGTCATCATGGCCTGACGCCGCCCTTCGATTTCTCCTCGTGTTAGGTCGTCTGCATTTGTGCCATCGATGTCCGCAAGGTGGACCAAATTAAGATAGGTCAGATCGCCTTGATCTGACACCGCGCCCCAAGTACCGGCAATGGTGTTTAGGTTTTCGGGTATCAAACCCGCGTCTCTCGCTTTTTCAAAAGGCTTTTTCAAAAATGGAGAAAACATCTCGTCTTCCTTGCCTGTGGTTTCGATGCTCCATTCACCACCGGCCCAGTCGGCATAGGTGTGAGGGTCGGCTTTCACGTCGTTGATAAACTTGCGTTTATCAACGCCGTTCATTGAAAACATGACCGACGCAGCCATCATATGTTCTCTAGGCGTCTTTTTTACCAGTGCTCCAGCTCGATAGGCAATGTCGGCGTCTCCAGTGGCGTCGATAACTCGCTTTGCTAATATTGCTTCACGGCCAGATTTGCTTTCTACGATTACGCCTTTGATAACCCCGTATTCAACAATCGGAGCGACCACCATTCGGTGCAGCATCGGAGTGATTCCAGCTTCTTGAACAAGGACGTCAGCAACGTATTTGAAGGCTTCGCCGTCTATCGCATGGCTGTCAGATTGAGGTTCGGGTACGGCCGCTCCCATGGCCTTAGCACGTTCTTCAAATTCCACTCCAATGCCTTCGCTGTCCACCGTTTGCGGATGACGATACCATGCAAAGCCTTCAACCCCCACTTGGGTTATGTTGCCACCAAAACAACCGTATCGTTCAAGCAAGGTGGTTTCTGCACCTTCTCGTGATGCTGCGATCGCGGCTGCCAGACCACCAGGGCCGCTGCCAACAACTAACACATCAGTCGAGTGTATGACCGGCGTTTCTCGGGGGGCTTCTGTAATATTTTTCATCGGGGTCCACGTGCTTAGTTACTGCTTTCAAATAGTTAGTGTAGATTGCGAATCATCAATTTAACGTTATTAAGCAGATTAGTGCTGCCATAGGTCGATTTTTCCGAAGCCAAATAATCGTCGATTTTGACGCTGTTTTAAAAAGAAATTGCGTATCTATGGTGTCGTGATGCAGGTTACTATTTAATCGCTGGTTAGCTTACTTGGTTGAGAGAAATAGTGGGCTTATTAACTTAAGTTTTTGATTAAAGGAAACACCATGTTGAAAAAAACAATATTGTTCGTTTGTGTGTCATCGCTGGCCTTAATGCTCAGCGCTTGTAGTGATAGTGAAACAAGCCAGGTCGAATCTGTGGTCTCTACAACGCCGACACCCAAGGCCCCAGAACCAGAGTTGCCCAAAGACGAGATCGAAATCGGTAAAGATTATCATTCATTGTCGAACCCCGAGCAGGTAAGGGTGACGCACGTGGCCCTGGATTTAACGATCGATTTTGAGAAAAAGGTCATGCGCGGAACGGCCTCGCTTGATTATCAAAGAGTAGACTTGTCGTCGCGGGTTTTGGTTTTAGATACCAACGACCTAACAATTAACGGTGTGAGTAGCGCAGGTGAGGACTTAGCGTTTACCTTACAGAACGACGATACCTTTTTAGGATCTGCCCTCGAAGTTACCTTGCCTGATACTGATGAGCGTATTGTGATTGATTATTCAACCTCTCCAAACGCGAGTGGTGTGCAATGGCTAACGCCAGCTCAAACGGCTGGTGGTGAGCAACCATTTTTGTTTACCCAAGCACAAGCGACACATGCGCGCAGTTTCATTCCCTTACAAGACTCACCGCAGGTGCGGGTTACCTACGAAGCGATAATTCGCACTCCAAAAGACCTATTGGCAGTAATGAGCGCATCTAACGACCCCGCAACCGAGCGCGATGGCGTATACGAATTTACCATGCCACAAGCGGTGCCGTCGTATCTCATTGCCTTAGCGGTGGGAGACCTAGAGTTTAAAGCCATGGGTGAACGAACTGGGGTGTACGCAGAACCAAGTATATTAGATGCCGCCGCCGCCGAGTTTGAAGACACTGAGTCGATGCTAATCGCGACCGAGAAAACCTACGGGCCGTATAGCTGGGATCGCTATGATTTATTAATTTTGCCACCGTCATTTCCGTTTGGCGGCATGGAGAATCCGCGATTATCATTTATTACTCCAACGGTGATCGCCGGTGATAAGAGCTTGGTGTCGTTGATTGCGCATGAATTGGCTCACTCTTGGTCTGGTAACGCTGTAAGTAATGCGACCTGGCGTGATCTTTGGTTAAACGAAGGTTTTACAACCTATCTGACCTATCGAATCATGGAAATAGTGTATGGAACTGATCGATTCAATATGGAAGCGGTACTTGGCTACCAAGATTTGGAAGCCGATTTGGACTCCTTGGAACCAAAGGATCAAATTCTTGCCATCGACCTTCGTGGCCGTGACCCAGATGACGTTTTTTCAAACATTCCTTACGAAAAAGGAGCTTTGTTTTTACGAGAAATCGAGCATAAAATAGGGAGAGATAACTTTGATCTTTTCTTAAAGGACTACTTCGAGACCTTCGCGTTTCAGAGTATTACCACCGACCAGTTTCTTGACCACCTAAAGAAAACATTATTAGTCGATCATGCCGACAAGCTGGATATAGAACGAATCAATCAGTGGATATTTACTGCAGGCCTTCCTGACTTGGTTCAAAGGCCTGAATCTGATGCGTTTAGCCTAGTGGACGCGGCACGTTCGAATTGGCTTACTGGCTCGCTCGCCGCCGATCAGATAAACACCAGCGATTGGACGGTTCATCAGTGGCTTTACTTTTTGAACAATATGCCGCAGGTGATGAGTGCCGAGAATATGCAAGCGCTAGACAATGCGTTTGATTTGACTAATTCAGCTAATAATGAGATTGCCCACAGTTGGTTGCTGATGTCAGTGAAAAACTGGTATGAGCCCGCCTTACCGCGCTTGCATGATTATTTGACCAGTATTGGTCGTAATAAGTTAGTAAAACCGTTGTATCGTGAGCTCGCTAAAACAGAAGCAGGTAAAACTCTCGGGCGTAAAGCGTTCAAACAGGCCAAGCCTGGCTATCACCCTTTAACAGTTAAGGCTAATGAAGACTTTATAAAGTAACGTTGAGAATTAGCAATGTTGACTTAGCGGCTTATCGAGTTTCGCCAACGATTGAATAAGCGAATACTCGTTGATGGAACTGCGCGTGCTTAGATCTGTTGGCGAAGAAACCGGGGTTGAATTGTGAACATGAGTGTTATTGACGGGCCATCCTGATTGCTCTGGATCTTCTTCGAAGTGTTTTAGGTTTTGTTTGCGAAAGTTGTTTAAAATTGAGTCGACAAAGTGAGTGTCGAATGCTTCTGCATCGGAATAGGTCTCAATGAAGGTGATGTCAGTTTGCTTCTCGAAAGGTATGAGTGAAGGTTTTGAGCCATGAGCTGGTTTTTCTGATGTGGTCTGAGGTTCCATATGTATCAAGTACCTTAGAGTGCATGCTTCCTGAGACTGAACATGCTCAGTCGCCGTTGCTAAATTATGCAGGAGTTCTTGAGGCAATCCTTTTTTGAGCTTCCATTTTGATACGAGCCTGATCATGTTTTAAATCTTCCCAGCAGTGTTAATTTAGTGACGGGTCACTCCCATTGAGAAACATATTATTGTGGTTCGAAGCGTTTGTCTGTAACACATATGGACTAGACGAGTGTCTATAAGGGGTCGAGAAATCAACGACCTCCATCGCTAGTGGTAGATACGACATAAATTAGAATCGATTGAGCATAGTGATACTTTTATCAAGCCACTATATTGTTAACCTAACTATTAGTAATGAAAACTCAGGTACTGGTTATGAAAAATTCATCGAGCAACAAGGCTATTGTTTATTCCAAAGATTATTGTCCGTATTGCAAAGCCGCAAAGAGAATATTGCAGGCCCGTGGTGTCGAATTTACCGAAATTGATGTGCAAATACAGCCTGACAAATTAGCCGAAATGATATCGCGAAGCGGCCGTAGAACGGTGCCGCAGATATTCTTCGGAGATAAACATATTGGTGGGCACGACGACTTGGTTCGTTACTACTCTGAAAAAGCCGCTTAGCGGCTTTATTTATGTCCGATTGTGTTGTTAATATTGTCTACCGCACACATAATCTTGGGAGTATAGTAGAGAAATTAGTCATCGTAGGTTGAGAGGCAGATATCATGAGTTTCGATTCACAGATAAGCGAACAACGTAGCGCCGAAACGGTGTGCCCCTTAGATTGTGCAGATACCTGTAGTCTACGAGTTGATATCAACGGTGATGAAATCGTGCGCGTGCGAGGTTCCAAGAATAACCCTTTCACAGACGGTAAGATATGTACCAAGGTTGCCACTGGAATGGTTCAATGGGTTCATGGAGAGACTCGACTAAAAACGCCAATGCGTCGTATTGGGAACAAGGGCGAAACTCAATTTGAAGAGATATCGTGGGACCAAGCCTACGACACCATTAAACAACGGTTTAATCAGATCATTGAGGACTATGGTTCACAAGCGATTTTGCCACTTAAATATGCAGGGCCAATGGGCGTTCTCTCAGTCGGTTCCATGGACGCCCGCTTCTTTAACCGCTTAGGAGCCTCTCAGTTAGACAGCGTACCCTTATGCGCTGGAGTTACATCGGCCGCATGGAAATCGGTATTAGGTGACGTAGGCGGAATCAGTCATGCCGAGATGGCCGACTCTAAGTTAATCGTGATTTGGGCCAACAATATTACCGTTGGTCATCTGCACCTGATTAAAATAATACGTGGCGCTCGAAAGAACGGTGCAAAAGTAGTTGTTATCGACCCAAAACGAATCCGTATCGCAAATGACGCGGATCTGTTCTTGCAGATTAATCCTGGTACGGATGTAGTATTAGCTTACGCTGTTGCCAATCAAATTCGCGAAATGGACGGGCTTGATAATGAATTTATTAAGCAGCACGTCGGAGGCGCCAAGGAGTTTTTAAACGAAGCTAAAAAGTGGAGCTTAGAAGCGGCGGCTCAAGAATGCGGTTTATCTGAGCAAGACATCAAACAATTCGCTCAATATTGGTGCTCCATTAAACCCGCATCTACGACTATGGGTGTGGCGCTTGAACGAAATCGAAATGGTGGATCAGCGATTAGAGCGGTAATGGCATTGCCGCTGTTAACTGGTAATTTCGGTGCCAAAGGCGCGGGGCTTTGTGACCCGTCATCGTACTTCGATATTAATAGGGATGTGCTTAAACGCCCCGATTGGATAGCGCCAGATACGCGAACAATTAATATTCTAGATGTTGGTCAACATATTGTAGATGACGAATTGGAAATCCCGATTAAAGGGCTATTTATTTATAACCATAACCCTCTGGCTGTGCATCCAAGACAAAGACTGTTGCAACAAGCGCTGAGTGACGAAAATGTATTTGTAGTCGGCTTTGATATCAGTATGACCGACTCGATGAGATACGCCGATATAATTCTCCCAGCATGCAGTTCGATGGAATACGGAGATGCCTATAAAGCCTATGGACACAGCGTGTTGCAGCGCTCGCAGGCCGTAATACCTCCAGTTGGGAAGGCAAGACCGAATACGCAGGTGTTCCGCGAGCTTGCCGAGATTTTTGGTTTTGATGATCCCGAATTTAAAGAAAGTGATGAGCATATGCTCGAGGCAGCAGTTAAAAATCTTCCAGGTGTTGGCGAACTTAACGATGGCCTAGATAACGACGATAATTCGGTAGTATTTCGCGACGTATTGCCGAATGCGCCATTCAATAAAGCTCTGCTATTCAATTCCGACGAAGAACGGCGCGCAGGCTTAGGGGTGCCACATTATCGGGCCTTAGATAACCGCCGTGAATTTACCTTAATCAGCCCGAGCTCGGATAAACGAACCAATTCAACTTTTGGGGGAAGTGAGGCGAATCAAGAGTTGTATTGCGTCGAAATGAATCGGTCGGATGCCCAGAGAAAAGGGCTTATTGATGGTCAAAAAGTGGTTCTAGCCAATAGCCAAGCTGAAGTCCGTCTAATTTTAAATACGTCCGATCTGGTTAAATCGGGTGTGTTGTTGGTTCCGAAGGGAGCTTGGTTGTCGAATAGCGAATCCGGTTTATCAATTAATGCATTGATTCCAGGGCACAAGGCCGACATGGCTGACGGCGCCTGTTATAACGATACTCAAGTCGATATTAAACCAGCATGAGTACTGCCTCGGTCCACCTTGCCAATGCGTTGTTCTGATGAATGATGACCTCTCGAACCGATATTTCCACGAGGATGACTGCTAAGACTAAACTTGAGGCTACCAGCTTTATTAATCAAAGCATCAGGGGCGAGCGATATCAAAAGCGCAATGTTGATAAGATTATTTGCGGTGCCCGCAGTCGTCTGAGATAGAATCTAAAACGGAGGGGTAATCGCCTAAGTGTCTAAGTGACTCTTTATCGACGTCACCAGTAACTGCCGCTTTTGGCGTGACAGATCATCTAGTTGGTGAGTTTGCTATACCCGGCAAGAGCAATTATCATCTAGGATGCTTCAAATCCGCGTCCGAATGGTTCTATGCGGTAAACTATATATTTTTGGATTTATTCTCAGCTATGGACAATGTAAGTTTCAGTAGCTTGATCTACCGTATCATCGGTAAACCAGAACGTTGGCACGACGAATATATTGTCGAGATGATGCAGCAATATCTCGATGAAACCGACTCGGTCGACGACCCAACCAACTTTAGCGAGCTGGCTGCCGGCGATCAGATACTCAACGCCCTGCGTCAGGGCAATGTCGCGTTAAATGCGTTCAATAGCTTATTAGACAAGAGCCGATTTCAGATGATTATTCTGGATGAACGATTGAATGCCATCTATCACAATCAAAGTGCTGGCGAATTACTGGTGTTTTTAAGTCATCAAGAAAAACCAAACCAATTAAAGCCAGAATTGATATCCCTTATAAAGAAGGCGCCAGCATCGTTAGCGGGAAATGAAAATAATTCGGTGACGGCCTTAGACATCGTTGACCAAAATGGTGATCGAATTTATTTACGCTCGATTAACAGTAATGTGAAGCAAGGCAATCAGCCAACCATTTTCAATATTCTGATGGTGCTTGATACAACCAATGAAAGTCTGCATCTAAATTCTGATTTGATTGCTCGCTATGAACTTACCAAAACCGAACAATCGATCGTATTAGGTTTAGTTCATGGGCGAACAATTAAGGAGATAGCCGCTCACTCTTTTACGGCTGCAAATACAGTACGCAGTCATTTAAAATCCATTTTTCGTAAGACAGCAACCAATTCTCAAGGCTCTCTAATCAGTTTGGTCTTGACCCATGAGTCGCAAATCTTAGATTCGTATTTTGATTCAGACATCACAACCGCTAATACCACTAAGGCGGGCGATGATCATCGAGAAATACAACTCTCTTGCGGGCACAAGATTGCTTATTGCGATTACGGCCCTGAAGACGGGCGGCCTATCATCATTTTTCACAGCGGATTCGGGTCTCGATTAGCAATCCCACCTAATCACCAAGAAATCTGTCAGCGAACCAATAGGCGCCTAATAGTACCTGATCGTCCGGGTTTGGGAGAAACTCTATTTATCGAGAACCATCCTGATCAATGGAATCAGCAATTGCAAGAGTTTATCGACTTGCTCGGGATCGAGGAATACGATGTGTTGGGCAGTATTATTGCCTGTCAAATGGCCATGAGCTACGCCTATCAAGCAGACCAGCGTCTTAATAAGGTGATATTAACGTCACCAGTATTTCTGAATACCAAAGAACACACACAGTATCTAACTGAAATTTTAGCGCCAGCAGCTCGTTACGTAAGGCTGTCACCTACTTTTGCCAAGGAGATTTATGAGCTTTGGCTAAAGAGCATAACGCTTAATCTAGATGCTCACTACCCGAGTATTCTTGAAGACAGTATTGGCAGTGCAGAGCGCGAAATGTTCGAGGAAAACGATATTGTTCAATTATTAACAGACGTTTTTAAAGAAGGAGCCAAGCAAAGCCTGGACGGAATTTTGCATGAAATGGTATTTTGCATGACGCCATTGAATCTCGATCTAAGCACCTTCAAAACACCAGTGGAGGTTTGGTTCGGAACCGAGGATAAGCGCATAACTCGCGAAGGTGTCGAGCGAATTTTCAGTGAGTTTACTAATTGCACATTGACGATACGCGATGGCTATAGTGAGCATTTGTATTATGCCTTACTTGAGGAAATTATCGCTTAGTGAGCTCTTCACATAATGTGAATTTTTAGCCTGTAAAGTCTATCAAGATAGCGATGCTTATATTGATGTATCGCTGCGTAATTATCGTAGGTATCAAGAGACTCAGCTCAATGGAAGACAAACATCAAGATCTAATCGCGGTTAGACAGAAGGCATTACTCAATGACATTGTGGCGCGACTAAACCAGCAGCACCCCTCGTTTTACTATTCGCCGACCTCGGAGATTGCATATGAAATAGAGCGTTATATTCAAGCTGGAACCGGGTTGTTGCATGACGAAGTTCAATTACTCAAAGAATTAAGTCGGCATGATATTCAAATGATGCTCAGTCTTCATTCCGACTGATTGACTTTTACTGGTTTCAATAAGAGTAAAGAAAACAGTGCCGCCGCGGCGAGCGCCGTAGAGAGTAGAAACGGTGCGCCAGGTAAGTAGATACCGTTTTCCGGTGTAGTGAAGTACGACAAGCTGGTGTTGTAAATAAGAGGAGCTGCCAAGGCCGCTAGGGCGGCCATGCTGCCATTAAATCCTTGTAGCTCGCCTTGACTGTCAGCTGGGGTCCTGCGACTCATCATAGCGTTAATGCTTGGCATGACCATGCCTTGGACCCCGACAAAAAAACAGGCGATCAAGGCATAGGTTGAATTCTCGATAAATGCAAAGAAAAGCATTCCGATTATTGCGGAGCATAGTCCAATAATCGCGGTTATTCGTTCCCCGTAACGGTTCACCACACGGCTTAATACAATTGTTTGAACCAGAGCCATCGATATTCCAACTAAGCTGAGCGATAGGCCAACCGTTGCACTGTCCCAAGAAAATTTGATGGCCGAAAAATAAGCCCAAGTAACCGGATAGATGTTAGTGCTTGTAACCCAAACAAAGTAAATCACAGCGACACCTAATACGCCTGGTAATCGTCGCAATGCGATTAGGGCGCCGATGGGGTTAGCGCGCCTCCACGAAAATTCACGCCGGGATTCTTCAGGCATTGTTTCTGGAAAGGCGAACCAACCGTATAAAAAGGTCAGCCCGGCCATTGCCGAGGCGACAAAAAACGGTGTTCTCGTGCCAAACTCACCAAGCAAGCCGCCAATTGCTGGACCAATCATAAAGCCTATGCCAAATGCCGCTCCGACCAAGCCGAAGGCTTTGGCTCTATCTTCTGCGTTATGAAAATCGGCCATCACCGCATTGGCTGGTCCAAAAATAGCGCCCAAGCCCCCAGCGATGGATCGACCAATAAACAACCATAGTATGTTCGGTGCAAAGCCCATCAGCAGAAAGTCGATGCTAAATCCAGCCAATGACAGCAGGAATACTGGCCGTCGCCCAAAGCGATCGCCTAAGTTCCCAACCAATGGTCCCATCAAAAATTGAAAAACCGCGTAGGCAGACGCAATGAAACCGCCAATTAATGTGGCTTTCGACAGAGTTACGCCCTCGAGCTCGACGATCAGCTCAGGCAATACTGGCAAAATAATGCCAAAGCCCATGGAATAAGCACACACAGTAATCACCACAAAACGCGTGGCATTGGCTTTTTGTTTGTCTGATATCACGGTCTAAGGTCTTAAATGTTATTTCGATACAAACACTTGCGACGGTGAGCAATCAAGATAGTTTGAAAGTTCTTTCTTGTAGACGTTTTCGCAACGTTCAATCAGGCTATCTAGGTCTGCTTCCGTCAATCCAAACGTGCTGATTGGTTCAAGGATTTTAATCTCATGTTCGCCTCCCTTTGCGGTTTTGTTGGGTACATCTAATATGCTCTTTAGCGGCTTTGACACCATAGGAACAATAGGTACTTGGGCACGAACCGCCATTTTAAATGCTCCGCTCTTAAACGCTTTCATCTTGCCTCCTTGGCTTCGAGTGCCTTCAGGAAAAATCCAAATATAGCAGCTGTCGTTCTGTAAACGCTCGACAGACAAATCGATGCTTGAGCTATTTTTTCCCTTCGCTTGTCGATCAACCATGATGTTATTGGATGCGTGGAACAAACGACCCCAAAGCGGTATCTTCATCAGTTCCTTTTTTCCGATTATGATTGCGTTTTTGGGAAACACTGGGCCTTGCAATAATGGATCAAAATTTGATTGGTGGTTCATGATGATCACGGCCGGGCCCGCAATCATATTTTCTCGTCCTAACACATTCACACGAATGCCTAAGGCCAAACGAACACCAAAATTTAATGATTTTGCGTACGCCCATGCTAGCCATTTTCGATGATTAAATGGAAACGATAAGAAATAAAATATAATTGTTACGAGCGAACACCAAACCGCAACTAAGGCCATTTTGATATTGTATTGAACAAATCGAAGAGTGCTTGTCATGCGGCAAAGTGGCCTCAGTGCTTAGAATCTATAATGAGTACTATTTAGTGCGGACCACCTACTTGCGAATTGCCCACTTGCGGCTCTAGATCACTAGATTCATGCACCACGAATGCGGTTGCTTTAGTGATCAAGCGTATAGTTTATCGCTTTAATGTAATGTATGAGTGAGGTAAGCGCTAAAAAGGCTTAGATTGTATAAAAATAAGGTATTTCATGAATTAAAATTCTGCCCCAGAACGTCGCTTGTAAATGGGGCAACGCTAAATAATTTACTCGATTTGGCGTCGGAATCGTTAAAACAATGGGCGGCGACAATATTATAGGGCTTTGTTAATATTTCGAATATGAGATCTTGCTTCAACGCAATCGGCCGAGAGGAGTGTGCAGCCCCTGGACAATTGAATCACATAAACTGCGATTAATAAAAAGCCCCTAGCGGGTGTAGCGCTAGGGGCTCGGGGAAGTTTCAAAGCGTGCTATTAGGGGGGAGGCACACAATGAAAGCTTTTTTGGTCGACCGTTAGCGCTTAAAGATTCGCAACGGTAAATTTTTTCAAACGTCTATCCAATGGTAAGCCGTATTGCGGTCCGTACATGCTTGAGTTAGCATTGACGATGTCACGTGTAGGCGTGGTTTTCTCATCTTGTTTATTCGAAGATGCTGGTATAGTAATTTGTACAACGAGTGGGGTATTTTGCTTTACCCCGAACAAAGCGAATTATACGAATTCGCGGCTAAATCAATATGCTCAATTTACCGGGACTTATGTCCAATCTGCCATGAATGCCGTCGACCAGCTCTTTTCCCCCCTAAAACTCGAAGCCAATGTGTTCCACAATGGGCAATACTGTGGCATGTGGGCTCTAGATACTTCGGGTGCGGATAAAATGACCTTTCACGTGATCGTTAAAGGAACGTGTCATTTGAAAGTGGGTGATCAAATTACCATGCTCAAGGAAGGTGACGCCGTTTTCTTTCCCAGCGATTCAAAACACGTTGTGACCAATTTTCCTGAACAAGACATCGACATAAATAGTGCCGAATCCATCCCTATGAATGCCGTTCTGACTGAGCCATCCACGGGTTTGGTGTGTGGCAACTTTGGACATCAGCACCCGATTTTTGAGCGAATTGTTAAACAGCTACCCGATGTGATAATTGTACGCCGAGAATCAAATTCAGCCAGCGCCAAAGTGATCGATCTATTGCTCGAAGAATCCGCCGTGTCTGGTGCCGAGAACAACGCGTTACTGAACAGGCTATCTGATTGTTTGTTTTTATTAATGGTTCGAGATCACGTGGATGTCGAAAGCGGTGTGTTTGCGGCGATGTCTCACCCCAAGTTAACTCGGGCAATGGCGCTCATGCACGGTGCGCCGGATGATCGCATTGGGTTAGAGCAGTTGGCTGGGGAAGCACTTATGTCGAGGTCGGCGTTCTCTACATTGTTTAAGTCGGTGGTGGGTCAGTCGCCAATGGACTATCTTAAACAATGGAGAATTACTCTGGCCTATCGTTGGCTAGTTGACGAAGGGATATCGACCTATGACGCGGCGGTACGTTGTGGCTATGAAAGTGAATCGTCATTCTCCAAGGCATTTACCAGCGTTATGGGGTTTGGGCCAGGTAAGGCGAGGGCACGACTCAAGTCACCGCATTAGCCACTCTGGCTGCGTAGCAAGTCTGTGCTAAATGTTTAGCAGATTTTGATTAAATTGGGTAAGGTTCGTCTGCAAGAATTTTAACAAATCCGTTTACCACCCGATAAAGACCCCAAAGCCAAGCCGCGGCGAAAACGAGGTATCCAAAAAACAGCACCGGTACCAGAATGCCACCGATAATTAGCCACAATAAACTCCACCAAAAAATTCTCGTCGCATTGACTAAGTGACTGTGATACACAGTGCCAAGTGCGCCTTTTTTCTTTATCATCGCCCAAATAGCGCCAAATAAGAGAGGAATGGCAGTGAATAGGCCGAGGCCTAAAAGGATATAGGAAACTAACGCATGTGTTTTGTACTCTGTATTACTTATCGATGATGTGTTGATAACTTCCCCCATTTATATACCCCGTATTTAGTCCTTAATTAGCGATTGAGAAAGATAGCGCTAATCTTTGTCGAGCTCCTTTTTTCTAGCTCATATAACATGAGATATGGTGCTAAAAATCGTAATTTCAAGAGCGTTTTATCCTACATACACTGCGATGCCTTAGCTCAAACCAACACTTTTCGCTCGATACAAAAACGTGCGTAAGTCTCAGATGATTGCATTTATTTAGCATAGTGAGTGCTTGCGATAAATCGCAACTGAATTGAAATCACTTGCTTCAGCCAGGTCGGGCACGGTGCGACTCGTATATCGTGCACGCTCCGACATGCCGATTAGTTCACTGGGTTTTACCCGAGAATCAGCAATGATAAGGTCTTGATAGCTGTTGATAAAACCTTGTAGTAAGTGAATATTTTCTCGATCGTAAAATACATCGGCGATCAGAAGTATCGAAGTTGATGGGTCGGCGCCTATTGATTGTAAATTCTCTGACAGGCCCACTTTGACGCGGTTTAAGTCTGCATTGTATTTGCAGGCAAGTAAGGCATTGGGGTCAATGTCTAAAGCGATGCTACGGGCCGCACCCGCCATTGCAGCAGCGATGGCAACAACCCCCGAACCACTGCCGAAATCGATCACGGTTTTACCGTCTACCTCGTTAGCATTATCGAGCAAAAACCGAGCCATCACTTGCCCACTAGCCCAGCAAAAAGCCCAATAAGGTGGTTCGTCCATCAAGTATTCGACTTGTTCTCGCGTCAGTGCGGCTTGTGGATAAGCGCTGTCGATCAAGGCTAATTCAATTTCAGGGACCAATGGCAGTTGCTGAATCACTAGCTTGGCATCGGGTACCTTAGTTTGCATGGCGCCTTCCAGCGCTTTGAGTGACATGGCTCGGTTTACGTGGTCTAACCTGGGATGATCAAGCGACGCGTCAGTCTTGGTATTGAAAGTTTAGCTGAACCACCCATTATCCAGGTAAGCGAGAACCCTTATTTAGCGAGTTCTTCCTCAAGCATCTTTAGCAAGGTTTTGCTGTCTAGACTGTATGGCTGCCCCTTATTCAGTTGTGCTGTTTTCGCTAACATCGAACGAATAATGCCCTCTGCCTGCTGCGCGTTTGGCGTGACCATGTAACGCATTTTAGGTTTGGGGTTACTCATAAAATGCAGCGCCGCATCGGCGACATCTTGGGGGTCCTTGCCGTCGGTTACATTAGCAAGCCCAGCCAGTAATCCGGCTCGTTCTTGCGAATACTGAGAATCGCTTGGCCAATAATCACTGTCTAGAATTCGTTTGCGAGCCGTGTTACCAATTTGCGAGGCATAATTACCCGGTTCGATCACGCCAACTGTCACATCAAATTTCGCCATCTCAGCCGCAAGTGCTTCAGTGAACGCTTCTACCGAGTGCTTGCTCATTGCATAATGACCGAAGAAGCTACTCGCACGAATCCCCGCTATTGAACCGGTTGTGGCGATTCGGCCTTTACTCTTTATGATCATCGGTGCGAAGGCCTGCGTTACTCTATATGGGCCGAAGACATTAATATTCATTTGATACTCGAGTTCGGCGACATCAACTTCGATAATTGGGCCAAAAACGGCGACACCGGCGTTATTGATCAGACCATATAAACCTCGGCCCTTGGCTTCGACGGTTTTCACCGCTTCGTCGATCTGACTTTGATCGGTGACATCGATTCTAATCGCTTCAACATTTTCCATCGCCTCTAGGCGCGCCATGTCCGCCTCTTTACGAGCACCTGCGTATACAAAGAAACCGTTGCTGGAAAGAGTTTGTGTCATTTTTAAACCCAAGCCAGAGGTGGCCCCGGTTACAAGCACGGCTTTTTGTTGAGGGGCACCTTCATGGTGTGCAGCAATGCTCTGCAGAGAGAACGTTGCGATGGAAAGTAGCAGTAATGCTCGAAAAAAAGTCATGAAATATCTCGTCGTGTTAATGTTTATTAGGGAAGTGGCAAAAGCTTATCACGAGGGTGGTCTTAGTTTTGTTAGAACCGGTTAAAAGCCGATCATGCAGGCATGTTGCTATAAGGAAAACGACTAGCGTGGCATGCTGGCTAGAATTAAACCTTGCAGTTCCGCGAAGGTCATGGTTTTACCATTGAGCCTAATTTCCTCACCCAATTTTAGCGCCAAGGAGTAATCACTATCGCCCGCTACGACCAAGGGGTTTTGCGCAATAAATGCAGCCCCTAGCGGTTGTGTATCCACTAAGTCTTTACCCAGTGATGCCGTAAGCGAAACGTCAACCTTTTTAAGTGCTTCGTCTGGGTTGGTTAGAAACAGCGGCATTTGTGCTAACGACAGCGATTCCAACAGAGCTAGATTCAGAACTACTTCGTTTGCTTGGCCATCCAATTGCGCACTAAGATTCGAATTGACTTCCAAACCTTGCTTGAGCATGCGCTCAACTACCGGCATCAGCTTTGCCATTTGCGCGGCTTCAAACTGTGGGTCTATCTCGCCATCTTGTGACGCCACGGCGTCGCGCTGTATTTGTTGAATAAGTTGTTGATAGTCGACCAGCGCTTGTTTGTCGAGTCCTTTGAAAGCGAAACTGAACTCTAGGTCTTTGATACTTTCAAGCGGTAGGCCTGGAGTAATAAGACTTGCAGCCGCGAATTTGACATCGGTAGACATTGTATCGCCATGCTCGTTAGCATTTGACGTCACTGACAGATTCTTCCAAGACGTCTCTCCGTTAACTCCCGACGATTTGAAATGGTCAAGTTCCATCAGCATATCGCCGGTAAACAATAGATCTGATGTGCGAGTAAAGTCAGCGTTGACAACAGTGCCGCCCACCGAGAGGGTTTCTCCATTGCCCGTCATTACGAAAGCGTCACTATTACCGTTTAGTTTAAATGCAGAGGCCTCAGCATCTGTTTCTATAGACATTTTGGCATTAGGGAAACTTAGTGTCGCGCCATCTAATTCTAAATTTTTGATTTCGTTTAAGGCGATTGTTTGGCTAATCGCACCTAAGGTTGAGATTGAGCCGTACACCGACAAGGGATCTTTACCATCTAGTTTTTCGGCAACGAATCGGCTATAAGCCGATTCTCCTTCCAAGGTACAACTATAATCGATGCCCGTTATGCCGTGTTGGCTCTCGCAGGCGGCAATGATTTCGCCAAATTGCTGGTAATACTCGCCGAATTGGGCTGGGGGAACGTATTTGTAGCGAGCACTTGTGCTACGAACGCCTCGATCATAATCGAGTATCTCGGTGGAACCATATCCTGCTGACGATTGATTCATCTTATCAACCAGTTTCCGAGTTTCGGTTTCGGCAATTTTACCCGCGTAATAAGGGCCACCAATAAACACCGCGATCAGCAGTAACACAAGAACGACAATCAGCTTTTTCAAAATAAACTCTTTCTTTACAATTTTTTACGGATTCAGGCTTAATAGCCGAGACTGATATAGTATAAAAGAACGGCAATTAAGTTTTGAGTAATATTATGCGTTTTGGAATTATAGTGGCTATGTTTTCCGTTGCCGCGTGTGCGCCTCATGCTAATGATCACTTTGTTGATCAATCGGGTCTACCTGGTTTAGGTTCGGCTCACGCTACGCAAATGACTTCTCAAGAATGCACGGACGCAGGCGGGGTGCGTGTTGGCGATATCGGAGACGGGCGAATTCATCGAGCGGAATATCTCTGCGAAAATGGAGAGATGCCTTTGGGCACCATCATCCCTGACAGCGATAAGAATGAACCAATTTTTATTGAAGGTTCGGTGTGTTGTGGCAGCTCTGCAAATCGCAAGTGAATCAGTTGTCTAAATTAACAGTGTTACTTTTATTAGCAATGGCACGTTCCCACATTTGAATGTACGCCTCAGCAGAATTCATCGCAGCTTGATATATACGATCACCAGAACGTTCACGGATTTCTTGTAAGTGGTCGGCCACCATGCCGTAATGTGCCATGCCGACGTCATTATAGTTGAACTCTTTTAGTCCCGATTTTTGCACATCAAATGTGAGTCCAAACTCAGACGTAAATGGGTAGTTAAGTGGTGCGGTTTTGACGTCGTCTCGCGGGGGAGCTTGATTCGCCATGCCGGTCATGTCTGTCCCGATTCCAACGCCAGCTAAGAACTCAGTCTGTTCTATCACGTCCAGATATTCTCCTATGCGATCAGTAAGGCGATAAGCATTGCGATTATAGGGGGCCACGAACCCACCCGCATGAATCAGGCGTTTGGTATTATTGTGCACGCCTCCGTCTTTGGATTTGGTCATCCAACTATGAGACGACACAACACCGCTATAATTTCGAGCCTCGACGATGTTCATGATATCGTCGGCGCTTTTTTCACTGGTGTGATCGAGTTCGATCAGCATTTTTAAGTCAATCATTCGATTCACCAAATAGCCGCCTAGTTCGGTCAATCCTACTTGATTGCAATGTTCGATGTTTGCTTGGTAATCCGGAGCGTCGGTTATTGCGTTGATAATACTGCCAATGAGCGGTATCTGACCGACCAACGGGAAACCCTGGCTCATCGTAGGCCCCTGAGTATGTTGGTCACATTCTTTGGTGCTAAACAGATAGCCGGTGCTGTTGTACTGACCCGCATTCATAGTGCCGTCTTCGACACGTGAACCAGCTATCCGATTGTCGAACTTGTGGGTTGGATAGAGCGAACGCACACCGAGTTCATAGAGTTCCATTAAGTTCTCTTCTAAAGATTCATGGGTGCAGTCATCATTCCAACCACAATCCAATATCTCTGACGCCTCGGCGCCTAGGATTACCGCCATTTGGCCGTTGGCGATTACTTCTCTGGCTTGTTGAGCCGTGGTAACAATACGCATAAAGCCCTTACCCGGCCCACCAGCTTGTGCATCAATATAGTCTTGCAATTCGTAGTGGCGTTTTGCTTGCAGACGTAAGCTGTCCATGGTGTTGCAACTATTTGTATTCACCCAAGATGCGGGATTCACATTCTTTTGGGCCTCACACAGTAACTGGCTTTCGACCAGATGTGAGACCATGATTCTTAAACCGCCTAAATAGGCGCGTTCAATCCAGCGATAATAGTAGTCGGTGTGACTTTCTTCGTTAAAGTTCGGCCAGTACGGAAACTTCGGCCAGCCTTGGGTTTGGTGGCGAGCACTTGGGTCATCGTGCGAGAATATGTTGCCGATTAAGTCCAGAGAACCATTAGTGCCATGGATATGCTCGCAATCTCCAAGCGCGTGTGGCACACCTAGCGGATGGAATGCAGAACCATGGACAAATTTCCCACCAACAAACTCATAAGACGCGATGTGCGTGTGAGCGTCAACTAAACCGCGTATTGGTGCGCCAAGAGGGCTTTTTAGAAAGTTTTGATCACCAGCGACATTGGTGGAAATTTCTGGATAATCTTGGCACCATTTTCGAGGTGCCAAATGAGCTGAGAACGTAGTCTCTCCGTTTTTGAAATTGATGCTTTGGTCGCTGTTTTCGGATAGCTGCCAAATCGCCTCTGGGCTGGCTTCGGACACTGAATTCATTGATCGATCCAGCACATTTTGGTATTGATCATTGAGTATAAAGTGTTTAAATGAAGTAGGCTTAAAATGAAACCGTCCAGCGAAGTATTCAACGCTCTGGCTAAATCGATATTGACCACTAGGGTCGAGGGTTAAATATAATTTGTCTTCAGTGTGCAACGAAAAGCAGCCTTGCGCTAAACTGTCTATACGGTCTGCGTTAGCCTTTAATGGCGAGAACAGTAATAGCACTAGCAAAACATTTCGAAACATAGCGTAGTATTTAGATATTAGAATAATTGAAAACTGACTATACAATAATAAGTTAAGCAAATTCACTTCTCATCGACAATCAAACCTAAGGTAATAGCGCATGCAACACACTAGTAGCACATTAACAAGAATAGGTTTTTTCTTGGTTTATGTTTTTATCGGTATTTGCGCTAGTTATTTATTCTCTTGGCTTAACCAAACTTATGTTGATGTATTTGGTGATAGTTACACGCCCCTGACTAAATTGCTTGCCTCGGCGGTTAGTTTATTGATTTGCTTGTTCATCATATTTACCGTGAATCGGTTTAGCTTGAGACTCAACACTCGTTTTCTCGGTATGAGCCTAGCCCTGGTTATATTCCTGAGCCTCTATATCGTCGGGCCAGGTGTACGAGCCCCGATTACCTTGTACATAACGTCTGTGTCGTTTCCTTATAATGTCAATATGATCGCGGTTCTAGTATTACCTTGGTTATTAGGCAGAGCACTGCATCGCTGGGGTTTTTGAATTGGCGTTCAATGTTTTTCAAGCTCTAAAATATTGTTGAGTCCAGTCACTCCGATTTGCTCAGTAAAGGCCTGGCTTCCACGTATAAATCCTATAAGAAGATCAATGGGGAAGGCAATTTTATGAAACGGTTTATAGGTGTTTTTTTAACGGTACTGGGTTTGCTTATAGTTGGTACCGCCGCAGTATTGGTCCCCGCACATATACAAGTACGCAGTGTGGAACCTTCGTTGCCAACACACCGTGAGTTGGCTGATTTACTCGAAGTTTTCGAAGAGAGTGGCCCAAACAATGTGAATTATGTTCTCACCTCGAGTCAATCACTCGAACGTGGTCAAATTTCACATATTTCGATTCTATTCGAGTGGCAAAATGGCAAGCGTTTTTTACTTGATACTGGAATGACTCGTTCTGGCGCCGAAGATTTCGGCGACCTATTAAAGAAAATGGATTCTTCAGCCGGCGAGGTTTCAGTTCGAGGCAGTATTTCAGGCTTACTTGGTGATGAGGTGAAAAATGTTGCCGGGGTCGGTTTTACCCATCTGCACATCGATCATACTCAAGGTATCGAGGAATTTTGCAGCGCTCGAGGTGATGGAGCGTACCTGCTTCAAACTGAAAGCCAAAGAAATTTGCATAACTTCAACACCAGTGAAGGTGCTCAATTAGCCGAGAGTTCGTGTTTGAAACCAATGCCTTTGATATCGGCAGGGCATGAAAATGTATATCAGGCAGCGCAATTTCCGGGTTTGGTGGCGATTGAGCTTGGTGGTCACACACCTGGGTCTACTTTATGGGCAGCATCCATTAATCAGAAAATTTTACTCTTCTCGGGAGATATTACTAATGATAAAGCAAGCCTCGACAATGATATTCCCAAAGAAATCGTATATAGCTATTTATTAGTGCCGGAGAATACCGGGCGCACAGAGGCGATCCGAAGGTGGCTGAGAGATTTAGATCAAAGCGATCAATTTTCTGTCATTGTGTCGCATGACTTAGCAAGCACTGAAGCTCATTTAACCGAATTTGAACTAAGCCAATACTGAAACTGTTGCTTTTTGGTATAAATACCACACAACTCATGTTGTATATTAGCAACAAATAGCGATTTTCAGGTCTTTTTCCTTAATAGTCGTTTAATACAGCCGATAAATAGAAATGAGACGATAGTATCTACCCATGAAAACTAAATGAGTATTTATTTTCATAACTCTCTCTTCTTTTTGTTATTCGATCGTCGCCCTTTTAAGCGGCGATTTTTTTTGCCCGCATCATTTGGAACCGCTTTTCGAATCCAAAATTAGGTTCAAGTCTCGAATGGTTTTTGCCCCGCCTGCCTTTATTTTTTTCGCTATTAATGGAATGAACAGCGCGGTCAAGCCAGTAAATTCAATTTTTGCGTGCCAATCGACTTTACAACCTTTTTCAGTTTCGGTGATACCGACAGTATCAACGGCGGTAAACCGTTTGCTAACGCCTGTTAAAACCGCTTTGCTGTGGGGGACAAAGGCAGTGATTTCATAAACGATTGGAGATTTACGTCGGCCCATTGCAAACATCAAATTAAAGCGTGTGCCGATGTCGATCGCGGTATCGCCTACCTTTTCAGAGCTAACAATGGTGTGGTCCCATTCATCGATATGTGAGAAGTCAACAATGTATTCAAATGTCTGCTCAGCCGTTTGAGAAGTGACGAATACTTCGTGCATTTCCAAGGTATAACTCATTTCAACCTCTCAAAAAGAAATTAATTTAGTCGCGCGCCAGTACCACTCGATATCGTGCATTGCCGCTTCTTACATGCGCTATTGCTGAATTAATCTGACTGAACGCAAACATCTCAGTTACTGGTTTGATGTTGTGTAGTTTAGCAAACTCTAACATCTCGGAAATAGTGCTCGGGCTTCCAATCGGAGACGACGATACGCTAAGCTGTTTTTTCATCAGTAGAGGAACACCAAGCTGTAAAGGTTCAACTACTACGCCAACAAAATGCAGTCTCCCGCGGGGCGACAGGGTGCCTAAATACGCCCCCCAGTCGAGCGATACATTAACCGTAGATATAATCATATCGAAACTATTCGCGGCCGCCTTTAACGCCGCAGCGTCATTGGTGTCGATGGTTTGGTGGGCGCCCATCGTGATGGCTTCCTCACGTTTGCTTTCAGTCGAAGTGAACGCAGTCACCTCGCAGCCCCATGCATTGAGGAACTGTAAGGCTAAGTGCCCTAGGCCGCCTATGCCGATAACAGCGACTTTATCCGTTGGTTTTACGTCAAATTGAACTAAGGGGTTATAAACAGTGATCCCGCCGCAAAATAGAGGCCCTGCTGATGCAAGGTCCATGCCTTGCGGAATTTTGATAACGCTGCTCGCCGATGCTCTTACTTTATCAGCAAAACCACCATGCCGACCTATGATGGTCGGCCTAGACTTACTACATAGATTATGATCGCCACTACCGCAATAGGTGCAAGTGTCGCAATAGGCTGAATGCCACCCGAGGCCAACATGATCACCGATGTTAAAGCCTTTAACATTGTCGCCCAATTTAGCGACCATACCGACGACTTCATGCCCAGCAACCAGTGGATATTGCGTAGGCATCCACTCTGAGTCAATCATACTTATGTCGCTGTGGCAAATGCCGCAAAATTGTACGTCTATTTCGATCTCGCCCGCAGCTAGTTCACCTGGATCGTATTGGTACGGCGTTAATTCACTGTTTTGTTCGAGTGCGGCATAGGCATTAATCATAGTTGTTTCTAAAGTAACGGTTAGTCGATGGTTTCAGGATTGTAGTTAGTTTGATTTACGATGGCATATCAAATTTTCAGGCTGCACTTTATCCTAGCAGCCTTGCAGTGTTAGCTTTGTGTGTATCCCACTAATTTTTACGACTTAGAACATAGTTGGCTACAGCTGCTAATGTTTCTTCACCTAGATACGCTTGAGACGGCATTTCAGGATAGTCATCCCGCTTTTTTGTAGGCTGAGCGATGTAGGCCGCTAAGCCCTCTGGGTTCTCAAAGTACAGCGCTTGAATTGTTTGAATTGAAGGGCCGATTAAGCGACCGTTATACGAATGACAACCCGTGCAAACACCTAAGTAGGCAATTTCGCCTCGTTCTGAGGCGGCTATTTGACGAGGCGGAACCGGTGTCTCTAATAGGTAACTAATAACGTGGTCGGTGTTCTCGATCTCGCAATCGGCGAAGTCACCGATACCAACAGTCTTGTATCGATCACGATTGGCGATACAACTCCCCTTGCCTTTACTGACGTGCACTACGTCAGGCTCAACACTCTTACGCTCAAACGCCATCAACGCTTTGATTGCAGTAATAGTTTCGTAGCCGTTATTAATCATGGTGTTGTCGAGAACTGCAATATCGTCTGGATTGGGTTCTGATTCCGGGTCGTCAGTAATATTAGCTGCGTTGGCGTGATCGACAATAAGAATGCCGGCGTTCTTATTGTCAGAGATTATGTTGCTCTCAATAATGACTTGATCTGCCGCCATGACCAAGATACCGGTGCCGGGCGGGATGCCCGCTACGGTTGAACCAGGAGCACCAAAATTATCGTGATTATTTCCTACAATGAAGTTGTTGCGAATAATCACGTCATAGGTTGTCTTTATTGGAAGCCCCGGTGTGATAAAGGCTAAAATACCACCGGTGTTATTGTGAACGTAATTATTTTCAACGATCGCGTGGCGGCTATTCTCGATCTCGATACCTGCGACGCTATCAAAAACGTCATTATGAGCCACGTGAATGTTGTCACTCATACCCACATAGATAGCCGCGTCTTCAATCCCTGATACAACGTTGTATTCGACTACGCCATTTTTACCTAGCTGAGGGAAAATTCCATAGACGCCGGTGTTGGCGATGATATTGTTACGAATCTCAAAAT
>CAYQVT010000019.1:0-29339 GCA_964420885.1 uncultured Gammaproteobacteria bacterium | reverse complement strand
ATTTTGAAGGCTCTGCGTCGCGAAGCAATTAAAGATGCCGTCAAGCTTTCACCGTCGATTAGAGTCACTCGACTGGATGACGCCATCCCATTGATTGACCCAGCGGCGATCGCACCCTATATAAATTCCCCACTGGTTACTAATGCTAATGAAATGAGGTCAGCACCCTACGTAGTTGATGGCCTAAATAGTAGATTGATTTTAGGAAAGTACGATCAGTTTTACGCTCGAGGTATTGTTGATCAGTCAATAAAAAAGTATCGCTTATTCAAACCAGGCCGACATTTTGTCGATCCAATTAGTGGTGAAAGCTTAGGCTGGGAAGCAACTCATTTAGGCGATGCAAATTTGTTAAAAGAAGGTGACCCTTCAAAATTGGCGATTACTACGAGTTACGAAGATATCAACATTCGTGATCGTCTCCGCCCTGTTCTTAGCGAGGAAGCCTTGCCATTTTTTGCGCCTAAAGCACCAGAGAATGAAAACATTCGAGGCCTTATTCTAGATACTCCCAATAAAGCCACTGAGCTGGGAGCTCTTTCTATTATAGCGATTAATCTTGGGGACCGAGAGGGCATTTCAGCGGGGGATGTGCTTAGGGTGCGCAGCCAAAAGATGCCCAAAAATGATCCATTTACTGGTGAAAAATATTACATACCTGAAGAGGATATCGGGCTTGCGCTGGTGTTTCGAACCTTTGAGAAGGTGAGCTATGCTATCATAACCGATTCAAATCGTCAGGTTACGCCCGGAGACACCTTGGTCAGCCCAAACGCCGATTAACTTGAGCTAAACATTATACGATAACGGCCTAGCGTCGCTGTCGGATTGACCATGGAGGGTCAGTGCAATGCAAAAGGAACGTAATTTCATTTCGGATAACAACGATAGACACCAATTCATCTGGTGGGCGCGATTAATACGCGATCGCCGATGGAGCGTACGTCAGAAGCGGGAGTTGATTGCTCACTTTAAGTGTCCCTCAAAAGTGCTTAGTGCTTCAGCAAAACAGGTGCGTGAGATTATTAGCGGCAAACAAAAGGGCACGTCATCTCTAGTTGAAGAATCAAGAATAGATGCTGATATGGACTGGCTCGGTAAAGAAGGCCATTATTTCATCTCTATCTGTGACCCGCATTATCCACCATTATTGCGTCAATTAGTCGATGCGCCACTAGCCTTGTTTGCCAAAGGAAACATTAATTTATTGAGTCAACCGCAGATCGCCGTTGTGGGTTCGCGCAACCCCACACCCCTTGGCGAAAAGATTACTCGAGAATTGTGTACGAATTTAGCGAGTTTAGGGATAGTTATAACAAGTGGATTGGCTTTGGGTATCGATGGAATTGCCCATCAAGCTTGTCTTGATAATAGAGGCGATTGTGTCGCGGTATTGGGGAATGGTCTGGATATCGTTTACCCCTCAAGAAATAAGACATTATTTGATCGTCTCAGCTCGGATGGGTTACTCATATCAGAATATCCGTTAGGCGTACCTCCTAGCCGTTATACGTTTCCACAGCGTAATCGCATTGTCAGTGGTTTGAGTTACGGTGTTGTGATTATTGAAGCGGCTGAGCGCAGTGGCACCTTGATTACTGCTCGCCTAGCTCTTGAGCAGAATCGAGAGCTTATGGTGGTACCAGGTTCGGTGGTGAGTTCTCAATATAAAGGTTCACACAATTTGATAAAACAAGGGGCTGCGCTTGTTGCTAACGTCAACGATGTCCTGCATTGTTTGTCTGAGCCGCTTAGCCATTTTTTGCGAGATATTAAACATCAAGTGCAAGAGAAAGCATCGACGGACATTTCAGATTCGCATCCGCTTCTCAAGCATATTTCGTTCGAGTCAACGTCCGTAGACGATATAATCCTGAGTAGCCAATTGACGTCTGCAGAAGTTTCATTCATGCTACTCGAATTAGAGTTGATAGGGGCTGTGGCGATAGCGAGTGATGGCGGCTATGTCAATTTATCTTGATTAATACTGTGCGAGATTGACAATTTATTCGCTGAATTTTTTGTAGAAATAGTTGTCCTTTTTTACTCGATTACTTAATTTGCCTCGAGATATTGGAATGAAAGTAGACATGCTCGAAGTGCTGATTTACCTGTTCGAAAACTACATCATTGATGGAGACTCGTTTGAACCAGGTCAAGAAGCATTAGCCGAAGAGCTAATAGGCGCGGGGTTTGCCGACGATGAAGTCAATAAAGCTTTTGTTTGGCTCGAGGGTCTGCTTGATGTGTGCGAGCGAGATGCAGACAGCATCGTATGGCAAGCACAAGCCGCTAGTTCGATTCGTTTTTATACCGGAGATGAATCCGCGCGCTTGAAATCTCAAGGACAGACCTTATTAGCTCGATTAATGAATGCGGGTTTATTAGATCAGCTTTCCCATGAAACGGTTGTTGACCGAATTATGGCATTGGATTCCCACGACGTTACCTTCGATCATATTAAATGGGTAGTGTTAATGGTGTTGAGTAATCAGCCAGGTTTTGCCGAAATTGCTGAATGGGCCAACGTCATTGTTAGTGAGGATTTTTCATCAGCGATACACTAATCCTTGCTCGTATGCCGCATATTGTGGATACTCCAAACCTTATTAAACCAAATTTGTGTGTAAACAACGTTGTTTACAAAGAGCAATAGAACCTAGTTAAGCAAGTGAAATGGGCAAGTCTTTAGTCATAGTCGAGTCGCCAGCAAAGGCTAAAACGATTAATAAATACCTCGGCAATGACTACATTGTAAAGTCCAGCGTTGGGCATATTAGGGATTTGCCTACTAGCGGAGGTGATAAAAAGCCGGTCGACGCAAAAGAACGCGCTCGTCAGGCAGCGATTACTCGAAAATTATCTCCCGAAGAAAAAATTATTCATCGGCAGAAGAAAAGTAAGATTCAGTTGATCAATCGAATGGGAATCAATCCAGAAAAGGATTGGGAGGCTCGTTATGAAATACTGCCTGGTAAGGAGAAAGTCGTCGATGAGTTGGTTAAATTAGCGAAAGACGCTGACCTTATTTATCTAGCGACTGATATGGACAGAGAAGGTGAAGCCATCGCTTGGCATCTTCAAGAAGCAATTGGCGGAGATCCAACACGTTACCGCCGCGTGGTTTTTAACGAAATTACTAAAACCGCTATTCAAGCGGCGTTTGAAAGCCCCGGTCCTGTCGATATGGCAAGAGTACAGGCGCAACAAGCACGGCGTTTTCTAGATCGTGTTGTGGGATATATGGTGTCTCCTTTATTGTGGGCCAAAATTGCTCGAGGCTTGTCGGCAGGGCGTGTTCAGTCGGTAGCATTGCGTTTAGTCGTGGAGCGCGAACGCGAAATTCGCGCCTTTATTCCGCAAGAGTATTGGGATCTTTTTGCTGATCTAAAAACCAAAGCGAAAGACGCCGCCAAGTTTGAAGTGCGCAAATATAAGGGTGAAAATTTTAAGCCCGTAACTCAACAGGAAACGGAAGTTGCGATTGCCCATTTGGAATCGGCTCAATATAAGGTTGCGGAAATAAATGAGCGACCTACTTCAACCAAGCCGACGGCACCGTATATAACGTCCACTTTGCAGCAAGCTGCCAGCACGCGTTTGGGATTTGGAGTCAAGAAGACCATGATGCTAGCACAACGCTTGTACGAAGCTGGTTATATAACCTATATGCGTACTGACTCTACTAACCTGAGTAAAGATGCCGTTGCAGACTGTCGTGATTTTATTAATGGTGAGTACGGTAAGAAGTATTTGCCGGATGCCCCTCAACTTTATTCAAATAAAGACGGAGCGCAAGAGGCGCATGAAGCCATTCGTCCGTCTGACGTCAATGTGAAACCTACACAAATTACTAATGTTGACCGTGATGCAGAGCGTTTATATACCTTGATTTGGCGTCAATTCGTTGCATGCCAAATGGTGCCGGCGAAATTTTTGAGCACCAGTGTTGTTCTGAATGTTGCGGATTACGAACTGCGGACTAGAGGCCGCGTAATTGTGTTCGACGGTTACCAAAAGGTGCAACCGGCACAGGCTAAAAAAGATGATGATGGGGTTTTGCCGGCCATGAAAGTCGGCGAAGTACTAGATCTGCAATCGCTGATTCCGACGCAGCATTTCACAAAGCCGCCAGCACGCTATACCGAAGCGAGTTTGGTAAAGGAGTTGGAGAAGCGCGGAATTGGACGACCGTCGACCTACGCGGCTATTATTTCAACCATTCAAGATCGTGGATATGTACAAGTTGAAAGGCGCCGCTTCTACGCTCAAAAAATGGGCGATATCGTGACAGAACGGTTGGTCGAAAGCTTTACTGAATTAATGGATTATGGTTTTACCGCGACAATGGAGGATCGCCTAGATGACGTGGCCAAGGGCCGCTTGAAATGGCGTGATCTACTGGACCGCTTTTACGCTGATTTTTCATCAACCTTGCTTAAGGCGCAGAATGATGATGATGGAGGCATGCGACCCAATAGCCCTACCGAGACTGACATTGAGTGCAATACATGTTCTCGCCCAATGCAGATACGCACAGGAAGCACGGGCGTATTTTTGGGTTGTTCAGGTTACTCGCTGCCACCCAAAGAACGATGCAAATCGACCATGAACTTAGTTCCTGGAGATGAGGCGGTTAATGTTGATGAAGACGATGAGGCTGAAGCTAAACTACTAATTAGTAAACACCATTGCAAGATCTGCAACACCGCGATGGACAGTTATTTGTTGGATGAGACTCGCAAATTACACATCTGTGGTAACAATCCAGACTGCTCGGGCTTTGAAGTCGAAATGGGGTCTTACAAGATAAAAGGCTATGAAGGTCCTGTGCTTGAGTGTGATAAGTGTGGCTCTGACATGCAGCTTAAAAACGGCCGATTTGGTAAGTACTTTGGTTGTACCAGCGAAACTTGCAAGAATACTCGTAAACTTTTGCGCAACGGCGAGGCCGCTCCTCCTAAAATGGATCCAGTGCAAATGCCTGACTTGCGCTGTCTTAAGGTAGACGATCACTATGTGCTACGCGATGGAGCTTCAGGGATGTTCTTGGCGGCCAGTGGCTTTCCAAAAAATCGCGAAACTCGAGCACCGTTGGTGGCTGAAATTCTACCCTATCAAGAGCAAATCGACACTAAGTACGCATTTTTGTTCAGCGCACCCGTGGCCGACGACGATGGTTTGCCAACGGTGATTCGCTATAGTCGTAAGACAAAAGAGATATACGTTCAGTCTGAAGAAGATGGTAAAGCAACCGGCTGGAAAGCTTTCTATGAGGGAGGGAAATGGGTTGTTGTAGGCGAAAAGAAGGCGAAGAAAAAGAAAGTTTCAAAAAAGAAGGCGAAGAAAAAAACCTCGAAAAAAAAGGTGAGTAAGAAAGCCTCATAACACTGTTGCTTATACTGCTTTAGAGGCTTTACTCAGCCTATCTGAGTTATTCAAGCAATGCTAGAATAAACCTTCGGTATCCTCGGTTTCTTCAATGATTCTATCTTGTTGATTCAACTCAATAGGGCTGTCTTCTATGACTTCGCCGTCCACTTCCAATGCATTGTCAACAAAGCCGCCTTCAAAGCCTTCGAGCCCATCTAGCCCTTGAAGAAGTTCAGACGAGATGTCATCCAAATCGATGATGGAGTCTGATGTTCCATATAGGTCCTCAAGAAGCCTAGCCTCAGGTGTCAGTTCTTCAATTGTGAAGAATTCGGTCATTGCCGAGGGGTCCGAGTCATCGGTGGGTTTACCCGTATTGCGGTTGATAAGGCGAGTTTCAATATACTCAGGCACGCCAGCATTATCTTCAGGAACGTCTTTTAAGCCGATCTGCATGTAGTCAACCCAGATAGGCAGCGCGGTCAAACTGCCGGCTTCTCCGCGGCCCATAGAGCTTGGATTGTCGAACCCAACCCAGACTGTGGTAGCGACCTTGGAGTTAAAGCCGGTGAACCATGCATCTACATAATCGTTGGTGGTGCCAGTTTTACCAGCAAGGTCTTGCCGGTTCAACGCTAATGCCCGTCGCGCAGTGCCGCGACGAACCACATCTTTCATCATACTAACCGTGAGAAAATTATTTGCGTGCGACATTACTCTAGGTGCGACATAGGTACTGGCGGCACCTGGGTCAGATTCAATTTCGCTGGACTGCTGGTCCGCAGCAAGGGTATCGACTTCTTCTATTGCTATTTCTATTGCTATCTCAGAGTCATCAGAATTGGTTTCTTGGGCGTCGGTAGCGATGGTTTCGTCGGTCACGTCTTGATCAGAGTTCGCCTCCAATTCCATCTCTAATTCTGATTCAAGTTCAGTTTCGGGGAGTTCGGGTTTAGGTAAAAATTCGGCGTAGCATTCATCACACAACTCTGGTTGTGGCGCTCGATAGATGACATTGCCGTCGCGGTCAGTAATTTTCTCAACAAAATATGGTTCTACCTTATAACCGCCATTCGCTAATACACTATAAGCGCTTAGCATTTCGATTGGTCTTACTCCTCCGGAACCTAGTGCCATCGTAAGCGACGCCGAAAACCGGTTCATGTCAATGCCAAACCGTTCGGCGTATTGGCGTGCGAATGGGATGCCAATTGCTCGAAGTAACCTGATCGAAACCAAGTTCATTGATTTGCCCAAGGCTTCACGAATTCGAGTTGGTCCGAAGAACTTTCCACTATAGTTTTCTGGGCGCCAGAGAGTCCCGTGTGCTTGGTCACGGATGACAATGGAGCTGCCATTAATTAAGCTTGCCGGAGTAAAGCCTTTATCTAATGAAGCCGAGTAAATAAATGGTTTAATATTTGAACCAGGCTGCCGTATAGACTGCGTTGCTCGATTGTATTTGTTTAAGAAAAAGTCATAGCCACCAATCAAAGAAAGGATTTTTCCCGTGGACGGCTGCATGGAAATCAAAGCGCCACTAATGTTAGGTATTTGAGATAGTCTCCATTTTAGGGGTTTTTCGGGTGACTCCTCATTAGTCAATTGCTCTTGTTGATCGTCATTTTCAGTGTTTTGCGCATCTGCTTCGGTGGATTCTTGCACTTCGGGGTGAACATAGATGATGTCACCAATCTCCATCAACTCTGACATTTTGTTTGGGCGGTCGCCAAGCAAATTAGGAGTCTTGTGGCGCCGTGCCCACTTCGATGTGGCCAGTTCAATCAAAATGTTGTCATACTCACGAGTCCAAAGTAGAGATTCTTCATCACTGACATTGAGCACGAGGGCGGGAATTTGTTCTTGGCTGTTGGGGTAGGGTCTTAGTGCTTCTTCGTAGCGGCTTGCGAGGTCTTCAGGGGAAATTTCCTGTTCGATTGACGAGAAATCGAAATGGCCGACAATTCCACGAAAACCATGGCGCCGATCATACGCTTGCAAGCCTTTGCGTAACGAGGCTTGAGCGGCAACTTGTTGCTCTGAGAGAATGGTGGTGTAGACATTGAGTCCTTGCCAATAGGCGCCTTCGCCATATTGTTCTGTTAGCTGTGCGCGCACCATTTCAGCGATATGCGGTGCAACAAGTTCCGCTTGTCGCCCATGTTTCTGAGCTGAAATTGGCGCAGCAATCGAATTGTCATAGTCCGGGCGAGTAATTTTCTGAAGCTCCATTAGGCGACCGAGGACGTAATTTCGGCGGATTATTGCTCTTTCTGGGTTGCGCAAGGGGTTAAAAGTTGAGGGTGCTTTGGGTAGACCCGCTAGCATCGCAATTTGTGCGGTGCTCAATTCAGTCAATTCTTTTGCATAGTAAACTTCGGCTGCGGCCCCGAATCCGTATGCCCGATGTCCGAGAAAAATTTTGTTAAGGTATAACGACAATATTTCTTCTTTCGAGAGTATCTGCTCAAGCCTGAAGGCCAGTAATACCTCTTTTAGTTTGCGTGTATAGGTCTTATCGCGATTTAAAAAGAAGTTTCTCGCGACCTGCATGGTGATGGTACTCGCTCCTTGGCCGGAATTGCCTGACTTGACATTGGAAAGAGCGGCACGAAAAAGGCCTTTGAAATCGACGCCTATGTGATCGAAAAAACCATCGTCTTCACTTGCGAGTACCGCATCAATGAGCTGCTGAGGTGTATCTTCGTAGGCGATAGGTTTGCGGCGTTCATTGCCGAACTCGGAAATTAGTAGATTATCGGCCGAGTAAACCCGCAAAGGAACCTTGAGTTCTATGCTTCTTATGCTTTGCGCATCTGGCAGTTCAAGGCTAAATTGAACGATTAGAAACCCGGCGATCACAAACCCGAGCATAAAAGCACCGCTAACCCAAGTGATGAGCGAGAGCAATAGTTGCGATTTTTTCAAAGTGCCGGATTCTTGATTGTTAGCCAAAAGCGATAATATATGAAATATTAGATTTCCTAAATAGAAATGTGGCATTATTGCTCTGGGTTGGTTAGACTTTAAGGTAAGTAATTATAATAATGATATAAATAGCGGTTTTTATGGAGGTTTCTTGAAACTGTTTGCCAAAAAATCTAAAGCAGTCATCGGTATAGATATCGGAACTCATTCGGTAAAACTGGTCGAACTTGCAGGCACAATAGCAAGTCCTAGGGTTGTGGCGTGGGCGGTTGTCCCATTGCCAGCTGGTGCATTTTCTGAAAACGCAATCGCGAACGCGGATTTGGTTGCGGATGCATTAAACGAGGCAATGATTAAATCTGGAGCCAAAGGCGAAATTGCCGCGGTTGCGGTGTCTTCCAGTCATGCGATCACCAAAGTGCTGGGAATGCCGTCTGATATTGGCGAGCTTGAACTAGAAGAGCAAATTAGTATTGAGGCCTTGCACTTTATTCCTTACCCAATTGATGAGGTAAATCTGGATTTCGAAGTAATTGGGAAATCAGAGACTAACGATTCTGAAAACGATGTGTTGCTGGTAGCTTGCCGTCGCAGTATCGTCGATGATTATATCGACTTGGTCGAAAATTCTTCCTTAGAACTTAATTACGTAGATATTGATACTTACGCACTAGAGAGAGTATATCGCTCGCAAAATTCGCTCGGCGCCCAATCGGATCACCCTGTTGCTGTGTTTGATATCGGCTCATCGAGCAGTCATTTGATGGTAATGGATAATAGCCGGGTGTTATATTCTCGGCACCAGAATTTTGGTTCGGCTCAATTGGTTAAATTAATTCGTAAGGAATACGGAGTATCGGCAGATGAAGCAGAAGAAATACTGTCGTCATCACAGCCGCCCGGTGATTTCTTAACTGCGGTGCAAGAACCATTTGTCGAGATGCTTCGACAAGAAGTTAGTAGAGCGTTACAGTTCTTTTATTCATCAAGTGCTTACTCAAATATCGACAGTGTTGTTTTATCGGGCGCATGTTGCGCTTTGACCGGCTTAGCCGGCGACTTAGAAGTTAAGCTGCGTGCAAAAGTGTCGGTCTTGAACCCGATTTCTGGTGCAAATGTTCAGTCTCGAAGGGATATGATCACTGCGTCTGCTCCAGCGCTTTCCGTTGCGTATGGGCTTTCATTACGAGGTCTTAGCTAATGGCAAATATTAATTTACTGCCTTGGCGCGAAGCGCAGCGGCGAGAGCGTAACCGGGTCACTTTGATTATTTGTGGTGCAATGTGGGGCGTGGCTTGCTTGGTCGTTTTCTCCGGAAAGCTTTTTATGGATTATCACATTGATCATCAGAAAGCACGGAACGCTTATGTGCAATCTGAAATAGACGCCTTATCTAAGGTGATTCGAGAAATAGAAGATCTTAAAGAGAAGCGCGATGCTCTACTCTCCAGAATGCAGGTAATCCAAGATTTACAAAAAAACCGCTCTCAAATAGTGCATGTCTTCGACGATTTGGTCAGCAAGCTTCCTAATGGTGTGTACTACGACACCATTACTAAATCGCAAAACAGCTTAGGTATAAAGGGTAAGGCGCAATCCAATGGGCGTGTATCAGCGTTGATGCGTAGTTTGGATGCTTCCGACTGGTTTGCCAATGCTACTTTAAATGTGGTTGATGTGGTGGATCAAAATGGAGCCTCCGTGAGTCAATTTGATGTTTTGGTTAAAGAAGAGCGAAAAGGAGATTCCGCCGACCTCAATAGTGGCGAGGCTGTTCGCTAGGGGGGGGCCTTAGTTTGGTTCAGTATAAATGATGACAAAATTGAAGAGACAACTTGCGATGAAACGATTAACACGACGAGGCCTGTCATGAGCTTTATTGAAGAATTAAATGGTCTAGATATTAATGATATCGGCTCATGGACCCGACGCGTTAAATTTTTTATGGCGGGGTTGCTTTGCGTGGCGATAGTCGGAGCGGGGTATTACTTTATCATCAAAGACCAACAAAAAAAGCTGGCGACTGAGGAAAATAAACTTCCAGGGTTGAAAGATGCTTATCTAGAGAAGAAGGCTCTGGCTATTAATCTCGATGCGTATAAACAGCAAATGGTCGAAGCCGAGGAAACCTTTGGCGTGTTGCTAAAGCAACTTCCGAACGAAAGTGAAATTCCTGATTTGTTGATTGATATGACCCAAGTGGGGCTATCCAGAGGCTTACAATTTGAGCAAATCAAACCAGGTATAAATATCGATAAAGATTTTTATGCTGAGAAAAACGTGAATATTATCGCCAACGGCACCTATCACCAGATAGCGGGTTTTGTCAGTGACGTTGCTGCCTTACCTAGAATTATCAATGTCTCGGATTTCTCCGTTGATCGAATCGCTAATGATTCGCAAAACTTGCGTTTCAGAGCTACCACGAAAACATATCACTATTTGGAGGACTCCTATGTCGCCCAATAAGGTGAGAGTTGCATTGTTGATAGCTATGACCATAGTTTTGCAAGGCTGTGTTGATAGTAATATGACGGACCTTCGAGAATTCGTTGCCGACGCTTATAAAGATAAAAAACCCGACATTGAGCCATTGCCAGAAATTCAACCTTATAAAGGTTTCGAATATGCGTCATTGGACAAAAACGAACCGTTTGATTTTGGCAATATCGTTTCCAATCGTGACGCTGAAGCGGTAGCCCAAGCGGGTGAACGACCTGACGCCAATCGCATAAAAGAGCCGCTTGAAGAATTTCCCTTGGATGCACTGAGTATGGTTGGAACGATCTCCAAAAAGGGCGTGCCTTGGGTAATCGTGAAGACAACCCAGGGGACTGCTCACTTAGCGTCAATTGGTGACTATTTAGGTCAAAATGATGGGAAGATTGCTCAAATTTTCCCAGAAGAACAACGCGTTGTTTTGGTTGAAACCGTTGCCGACCCTGCCGGCCGATGGGTTACTAGAGACGTGGAAATAACAATTGATGAACGATAACGATTCGGGAAACAAACCTATGAAAGCAATTAAATTACCCAAGCGTTTCAGGAATTTGTACGCCTTCGTGTTTATGCTGGCGACGACGAGTGTTAATAGTGTATACGCTCAGGATGCCAATTTAACAGATGTGGTATTTAGCACTCTTAGCGGTGGAGATGTTCAGATCAATTTTCTGGCAGACGCTCCGTTAGCCGAGCCGGGTACATTTAGCACTGACCGACCGGCACGGATCGCGATAGATTTTTTTGGAATGAAGAGCTTACTGAACGAACCTAGAACCTCCATAGGGATGGGCAAGGTTGATAGTATTGTTGCAGTTCAAACACCTGATAGAACACGGCTGATCGTAAACTTACTTGATACCGCACGCTATAAATTACTCCCCATAGAAAACGGTTATTCATTGACGGTATTTAACCAACTATCGGATGAGAGTCAGGTTACCGCGCCCAAGCCTTTTGCAAGTACTCCAGATGTGCAAACATCGAGTAGTGTTACCAATATTGATTTTCGCCGTTCGGACGCAGGCGGTGGTAAGCTGATTGTGGATTTAAACAGTGACGATACAACCATAGACACGCGCGAGCGAGATGGTGAAATTGTTATCGATTTGTTTGATGCTAGCGTACCTGCCGAACTTGAACAGCGATTAGACGTCACTGATTTTGCCACTCCTGTTCAAACAATCGATTCTTTTCAAAATTCCAGTAATGTCAGACTGGTGGTCGTACCGACTGGTAAATACCAACACTTATCATTTCAATCGGGTAAGCGATTTACCTTAGTGGTTGATCCGATTATTGAAACGGAAGAAGACATTCGAAACGAAGAAGACGCCGAGCTCGGCTTTAGCGGTGAACGCTTGTCGATTAATTTTCAGAAAATTGATGTCCGTTCTGCGTTGGCGGTTATTGCGGATTTTACTGGTATCAATTTCGTTACCAGCGATTCTGTTCAAGGCGATATAACCATTAATTTGAAAGACGTACCTTGGGACCAAGCATTGGATGTCATCTTGCGAACCCGAGGTTTGGCAAAACGGCAAACAGGCAACGTGGTATGGGTCGCGCCGAGTGCTGAGATTCAAAAAGTAGAAGAAGAAGAGCTTAAAGCCTTAGCTGTGGTGGAAGAGTTTGCGCCCTTAAGTACTGAGATAATTCAAATCAATTACGCCCGAGCCGAAGATATTTCCTCTGTAATCAAGTCGGTACGAGTTGTAAGGCAAGGCAATGTCTCGTCCACAGCGGGCTTGGGTATTGCAAATCGTTCATCTCTCAATGTTACGGAAACAGATAAAAACTCTTTATTAAGCGCAAGAGGAAGTGTGACGGTTGATGAACGTACTAATAGTTTGCTGGTGCAGGATGTGCCAAGCAAAATTAAGGAGCTCAGAACTGTTATTGCGAAACTTGATAAACCCGTTAGACAAGTTCTAATTGAAACGCGCATAGTGGAAGCCAATGATAATTTCAGCCGCGAACTTGGGGCGCGTTTGGGCTTTCAGCGCGTATTACAGAACGCGCTTTTTCCAGGTTCAGATAGTTCAAACATCGGAGACATTGTAAGTGGAGGAACCTTAGAAGGTAATACTACTCTTAGCGACTCAGTTAACGCCCAAGCTGCTGACCCCACCTTGCCTTTGGTATTTGACCGAACTGGTGGCTTGTCTGTGGATTTGGGAGCAAATGATATCGGTGGAGCAAGCCCCGCATCGTATGCATTCGATATTTTTAGAACTGGACGCGGTTTTGCTCACTTAATCAGTTTGGAACTTTCAGCCTTAGAAGCAGACGGCCGAGGTAGAGTGGTCGCGAGCCCGCGACTAATCACCTCTAACCAGCGAGAAGCTTTGATTAGCCAGGGACAGTCTATCTTTGTTACGGTGCCAGGTAATGGTAACGGCGCAGGAGGCGCTGGCGGCGGCGGTGGTGGTGGTGGTGTTGAGGAAATCGAAGTGGAATTGCGGCTTACTGTTACGCCTCAGATTACTCCTGACGACCGTGTCATAATGGATGTTCAGATTCAACAAGACAGTGTGATGTCGGCTGCTGCTGATATTAACGTAGTCGGTACGGTTGAAATTCAAACACAAATATTGGCGGACAATGGTGAGACAGTCGTTATTGGAGGTATTTATCAACAAGATGAAAATAATGCTGAAACAAAAGTACCATTTTTGGGGGATATCCCTTTTGTGGGCAACTTATTTAAGCAGCGATCGAAAAGTGCAAATCGCACAGAGTTATTGATCTTTTTAACCCCCAAAATAATCACACCGAAGTTGAATTTAGGATAGTTGCCTTTATATTTGATTAATCTCTTTGTTAGAGGTGCTTACAAAAGCAGGGGTGAAGCTCCTGCTTTTGTAATTTAGTGTTGTAACATAAGCTTGTTCTACCAAGACTACTAATTTAGTAGCCCAGCGTTTGTAGGCTGCCCTCAGGTTTCTCTTGATCAATCATAAGGTTATCAGATTGCTTAAATTGAGCAAAGTAAGTGAGTATCACTGTGATTGCTAAGAAGTTAAATATAGACAGATAGAAATAGAAAAAATAATGCAAAATTTGATCCTTATAGGGCCGATGGGTTCAGGAAAAACCACTGTTGGAAAACAATTGGCAAAACGTACACGTATGGATTTTGTCGATTCCGATCATATGATTGAGGAACGATGTGGTGTGTCTATTTCTACGATTTTCGACATCGAGGGCGAAGACGGTTTTCGAAAGCGTGAGACAAAGATGCTCAACGAGTTGTGTGAACGTTCTGGAGTTGTGTTGGCCACTGGCGGCGGCGCCATTACCAGCGAAGAGAATCGTATTTTACTGCGCAAGGGGTTTGTTGTGTATTTGAAAACATCAATTGAAACTCAATTAGCAAGGACGCAGAAAAATCAAAACAGACCTTTATTGGAAAATGTTGATGCCGAGGTTAAATTGCAACAACTAATGGAAGAACGCGGTCAGTTATATGAGCAAGAAGCAGATTTAGTCGTTATGTCTGGAGATCGTATCGTTTCCAAGGTCGTTGATGAAATTATGGTAGCGTTAGATAAATAGCCATTAGTGAGTTGTTGTTCTTTTGTAATTAAATCGAGAAAGCAAAAATTTACTAAGGCCGTCTATATAAGTGCCGGTGCAAGATGTTGCAAATTAGTGACTTTTGACGGTCTTGACAGTATACTATGCGTCCTTTTTCGCTTCAGCCGAATTTTAGTCGGTTATTCTAGAGATCAATTTAGTCGACACCGTTAGTCGATTGGCCTTATCGAAAGGCATATTCAATGAGAATGCACAGAGCATTGCAGTCTCACAGTAGACCCAAAAATGGTTCAGATCGTATTCTATTACTAAGTAGAGTAGGTTAGACCGCGATTGGTCTAAATCGATTGATTTGAGTGGTTTCCTAGCTGTTTATTGCGGGGAATGTTTGGATTATTTCTACATTTCGAAGCGTTGAAACCGGAGGCAAAGACACCGTTCTTGCTTCGTCCACACTGTAACTGCACAGTTCTGTATCTGTGTGTTGCAAGTTTTTTGGTAGGAAAACGACGTGACTAATATGTATCACAGCGAAGGCGGGCTATACCGCCCAGAATTTGAAAGAGACAATTGCGGTTTTGGGCTTATTGCCCAAATGGACGGTGTACCAAGTCATCGCCTGATCAAAACGGCGATTAGTGCGCTAGCGCGCCTAACACATCGCGGTGCCGTCGCAGCCGATGGTAAAACTGGCGATGGCTGTGGCTTGCTGATGGCAATGCCTAAGGAATTCATGCATCGCGCTGCTCAAGAACACGGTATCGATCTAGTCAAGCGTTTTGCCTCGGGATTAGTGTTTTTAAATCGCAATCTCGATAAACAGGCGACCTCCACTGAAATACTCAGTGAGAAACTTCAAGAACAAGGACTCATCGTAGCAGGTTGGCGCGATTTACCACTAGATCAATCTGCGCTAGGCGAACAAGCAATAGAATCTCTGCCAGTCATCCGTCAGGTTTTCGTTAATGCCCCTTCATTGCTAAGCGAGCATGATTTTGAGCGGCGTCTATTTTTGGCTCGACGTAAGGCTGAGTTGAAAATTGCAGAAACCGACGACCATGAATTCTATATTCCTAGCCTCTCTTGCAAAGTAATTTTGTATAAAGGTTTGGTAATGCCGGAATATTTACCGGTTTTTTTCAAAGATTTGAATGAAGATGATATGGCGTCATCCCTGTGTCTCTTTCATCAGCGATTCTCGACTAATACTCTACCCCAATGGCGTCTAGCCCAACCGTTTCGTTACCTAGCCCATAACGGAGAAATTAATACCATTCAAGGAAATCGAAACTGGGCGATAGCAAGAGGCACAAAGTTGTCCTCATCGTTCTTTCCGAATTTGCACGAGGCGGCACCTTTTGTGAATACTAAGGGTTCTGATTCGATGAGCTTGGACAATATGCTCGAAGTTTTCCTAATGGGCGGCATGGATATCTTTAAAGCAACTCAAACTTTAGTACCTCCTGCTTGGCAAAACGCGGAACATATTGACCCTGACCTGAAAGCATTCTATCGTTTTCAGGCGATTCATGCTGAGCCATGGGACGGTCCCGCAGGCATCGTGTTAACCGATGGCCGTTACGCATCGTGCGCGCTGGATCGTAATGGCCTACGCCCAGCACGATATGTAATTACTAAAGATCGAGTGATTACTCTCGCATCGGAAGTCGGTGTTTACGATTACGAGCAAACAGACGTAGTTGATAAGGGACGATTAAAACCCGGTCAAATGATGGCCGTGGATACCCATACCGGCAACATTATTATGCCTAATGATGTGCACCAGCGAATCAAAAGTGAGCATCCCTATAAGCAATGGTTAAAAGATAATATCGTTCGCTTAAAATCCAAATTAACTGATGAAGAAACCATGGTTTCTTTAAATGCGGCATCGCTAAAGATTTATCAAAAGCTTTTTCAAGTTACCAACGAAGAACGCAGCGACGTAATTCGGGTGCTGGCCGAATCGGCTCAAGAAGCTACAGGGTCTATGGGAGATGATACACCCATGGCGGTGTTATCTCTGCGTCACCGAATGTTGAGTGACTACTTTCGTCAGCAGTTTGCGCAGGTAACCAATCCGCCTATTGACCCTTTGCGCGAACAAATCGTGATGTCTTTAGAAACCTATTTAGGCACTGAAAGCGGTTTGTTCGAACCCACTGAAGGAATGGCGAAAGCGATTGTGGTGGATTCACCGGTGCTGTCGACCAGTAAATACCAACGCCTATTAGCTAACGAGGACCCCGATTTTTCTCATCATTATATCGATATCACGTTTGATAAGAATACCTCTCTTAAGTACCGTCTAGAGGAGATCTGTAATGAAGCGGTCGATGCGGTTATGGGCAGCGGGCGAATTATCGTGTTGTCGGATCGAAATATCTCCAAAGAGAGATTGCCGGTGCAAGCACTATTGGCTACTGGAGCGGTGCACCATCGTTTGACTCAGTCTGGCTTGCGCTGTAATGCCAATATCGTGGTTGATACCGGTACTGCCCGTGATTCGCATCAGTACGCCGTGTTAATTGGTTACGGGGCAACCGCGATTCATCCGTATTTGGCGTATGAGAGCATTACCGATATGGCTCGCGAAGGCCAAATTAACGGAAATATCAGTACTTTACTTCGCCAATACCGAAAGGGAATTAATAAAGGTCTGTATAAAATAATTTCCAAGATGGGTATCTCAACGATTCACAGCTACCGAGGCTCGCAACTCTTTGAAGCGGTGGGATTAGCCGATGAAGTCGTCGATACATGTTTTACGGGAACCACCAGTCGAATACAGGGCTCCGGCTTTACCGAGTTGGAAAACGACCAAAAGGTTATGTTGGCGTTCGCGTGGGACCCACAAACTTCTATTGAACAAGGTGGCTTATTGAAGTTTGTTCACGGTGGTGAATATCATGCTTACAACCCTGACGTTGTACGTACTATGCACGCTGCTGTGGAGAGCGGTGATTTTGAATTGTATCGTGAGTACGCTGACACGGTTAATAATCGTAAGCCGATGGTATTACGCGATCTTATGGCACTTCGCAACGACGTCGAACCGGTGGCACTCGCTGAAGTCGAGCCGTGGGAAAATATCGTTCTGCGTTTTGATAGTGCGGGGATGTCACTAGGCGCATTGTCACCCGAAGCACATGAAGCTCTCGCTGAAGCAATGAACGCCTTAGGGGGGCGCTCCAATTCAGGAGAAGGTGGCGAAGACTCGGCTCGTTTTGGAACTGCCAAAATGTCGAAAATTAAGCAAGTTGCCTCGGGTCGATTTGGTGTTACACCACACTATTTGGTGAATGCCGAGGTTCTACAGATAAAAGTGGCTCAAGGTGCTAAGCCAGGGGAGGGTGGTCAATTACCCGGTCATAAAGTCAACGACATGATCGCACAATTACGCTATTCCAAACCGGGCGTTGCACTTATTTCCCCACCACCGCATCATGATATCTATTCGATTGAAGATCTGGCGCAGCTCATTTATGACCTGAAACAAGTGAATACTCAAGCGCTGGTGTCGGTTAAACTAGTTGCCGAAGCGGGTGTAGGAACCATCGCCGCCGGGGTTGCTAAGGCTTACGCCGATTTAATCACGATATCTGGGTACGATGGAGGTACGGGTGCCAGTCCATTGACGTCAGTTCGTTATGCGGGTTCTCCTTGGGAACTTGGACTAACCGAAGCGCATCAGACATTACGCGCAAATGATTTACGAGATAAGGTGCGTCTGCAAACCGATGGGGGTCTGAAAACCGGGCTCGATGTGATAAAAGCTGCCATTCTTGGCGCCGAGAGTTTTGGATTCGGCACCGGGCCGATGGTTGCTCTTGGGTGTAAGTACTTGAGAATTTGTCACCTGAACAACTGCGCAACCGGTGTCGCGACTCAGCATAATATATTGCGACAAAAGCATTATGTCGGAACGGCAGAACGGGCGATGAATTACTTTAAGTTTATCGCCATGGAAACTCGAGAATGGATGGCTAAATTGGGTGTCACTCAATTGAGTGATCTGATTGGTCGTACCGATCTGTTGGTCGAGCTGGAAGGCGATACTGACAAGCAACAAAATTTGGACTTATCAGAGATATTGCACGACGGTAACGTTGCGGCGGATAAGCCACAATTTTGTTTGGAACCCAAAAATGACCCCTACGATAAGGGCGAGCTGGCAGAACAGATGGTCGGTGATATGCTGCCTGCTATTGTCGCGAAGAGCGGCGGTGTATTTAACTATCAGGTTAAGAACATTCACCGTTCTATCGGTGCGCGTCTATCAGGTGAGATCGCCCGAGCTCATGGCCATGAAGGATTGTCTGAAGCGCCGATTACCGTGAATTTAAAAGGTACTGCCGGCCAAAGTTTCGCTGTTTGGAATGCGAAAGGTCTAAATATTAATCTTGAAGGCGACGCTAACGATTATGTCGCTAAGGGCATGTCCGGTGGTACGATAGCGATTTACCCTGCGCAAGGCGTTGATTTTATTGCTAATGAGTCTACCATCATCGGTAACACTTGCGTGTACGGTGCTACAGGGGGAGAACTATTTGCCTCAGGTAAAGCGGGTGAGCGGTTTGCGGTTCGAAACTCAGGCGCGTACACCGTTGTCGAGGGCTTAGGCGATCACGGTTGCGAATATATGACCGGCGGGGCAGTGTGTGTACTGGGTGAAACTGGCGTTAATTTTGGCGCTGGCATGACCGGTGGGGTGGCTTTTGTGTTGGATGAGGATCGTCGATTCATCGATCGCTATAATCATGAGTTGATTGATACATATCGTTTGATGCCAGAAGCAATGGAATCTTACGCCTTGTATTTACAAACCATGATTGAAAAACACGTGGTTGCTACAGGCAGTGTCCGTGGCAGCGAAATATTAGAAGACTTTGCTGATTTCTTGCCGAAGTTTTGGATGATCAAGCCTAAAGCCAGCGACCTAGACACACTAATTGACTCTTTGTCAGCGGCGGCGTAAGGAATATACCATGAGTAACGATTTTCAATTTTTAGACGTGCCTCGCCAAGACCCGGAAAAGGTCCCGGCATTAGAGCGAAACAAGCAGTTCAATGAGATTTATGGACAATATGACGTTGAACAGGCGGCGTCACAGTCCGAACGCTGTTTGGAATGTGGTAATCCTTATTGTGAATGGAAGTGCCCAGTCCATAACTTTATTCCAAACTGGCTAAAGCTGGTAGCCGAAGGCAACCTCTTCGAAGCGGCAGAGCTGTCTCATCAAACCAATTCATTGCCCGAGGTATGTGGCCGAATTTGTCCACAAGACAGGTTGTGTGAGGGTGCGTGTACATTAAACGACGGTTTTGGCGCAGTAACCATTGGTTCGATAGAGAAATACATTACCGATGAAGCTCTAAAGCAAGGTTGGCGACCCGATATGTCTAAGGTGACATGGACAGACAAGAAAGTGGCGATCATCGGCGCTGGACCGGCTGGACTTGGGTGCGCAGATATTTTGGTTCGAAATGGTGTTAAGCCGACGGTCTATGATAAATATCCTGAAATCGGTGGTTTGTTAACCTTCGGCATTCCACCCTTTAAGTTAGAGAAAGATGTGGTTCGAACTCGTCGCTCAATACTTGAAGAAATGGGGGTCGAATTTGTTTTAAACACCGAGATTGGCGGTGATATCCCATTCCAAGAGCTACTCGATGACTACGATGCGGTGTTTCTCGGTATGGGAACCTACACCTATATGAAAGGTGGATTTGCGGGGGAAGAACTGCAAGGAGTTCATGAAGCGTTGCCGTTTTTAGTTTCGAATATCAATCGTCAAATGGGCTTTGAAAAGGATGTACTAGACTTCGTTGATATGAAGGACAAAAAGGTGGTTGTATTAGGTGGTGGTGATACTGCGATGGATTGCGTTCGAACTTCAGTGCGACAAGGTGGTAGCAAGGTGCTCTGCGCATATCGTCGAGATGAAGCTAACATGCCAGGATCGATGCGTGAAGTTGAGAATGCCAAAGAAGAGGGCGTTGAATTCTTATGGAATCGCCAGCCAATCGAAATTGTTGGTGAGAATGGCAAGGTTACCGGCGTAAGAATGGCAACAACCGAATTGGGAGAGCCCGATGAACGTGGTCGCAGAAATCCGATAGTGGTAGCCGGTTCGGAAGAAATTATTGAAGCTGATGACGTTATTATCGCCTTTGGTTTTAGACCCAGTCCAGCACCTTGGTTCGCTGATTTTAATATTCAAATTAACGATTGGGGCGGTGTCCAGGCGTCGACTGATCTGGCAATGAAGTTCCAGACTACTAATCCAAAAGTTTTCGCTGGTGGTGATATGGTGCGTGGTTCCGACCTTGTCGTTACAGCAGTATTTGAAGGGCGCGAAGCGGCCGAAGGAATATTAAATTACCTTAGTCAATAATTCGTCGTATCTAGCGATATTTGCTTAAAAGAGTTGCAGTAATTTTCAGCGGCTTGTTGTTTATTGTAGACTAATATTTTCGCTTGACTATTGTTATGATCAATCACAATAAAATGGATTATGATGCCGATTCTATGGTCCAATAAGCGTTCACGCTTACCTGGTTTTTGTCTGTATAATCCCGCCCATGAATCAAATGAAAAATGATCTTTATCTTCGCACTCTCCGCGGCGAAAAAGTCGAACGAACCCCGATATGGGTAATGCGTCAAGCAGGCCGCTATTTGCCAGAGTATCGTGCCGTGCGAAAACAAGCCGGCGACTTTCTTACGCTTTGCAAAACGCCTGAACTTGCCTGTGAGGTAACACTGCAACCTATTGACCGATTTGGACTCGACGCGGCGATATTATTCTCCGATATTTTGACGATTCCAGATGCAATGGGCTTAGAGTTGGTATTGGAAGAGGGCATCGGTCCGGTATTTAACAAGCCGGTTAGAAGCGAGGCCCATATTAATGCCTTGTCAGAGCCAGATGCCGAAGACGATCTAGGCTATGTTATGGATGCTGTACGTGTCATTCGTAAGGAGTTAGATGGCCGAGTACCGCTCATCGGTTTCACAGGCAGCCCATGGACGCTTGCCAGCTATATGGTTGAAGGCAGTGGGAGTAAAGAATTTAGACGAATAAAAGGCTTGATGTTCGAGTCTCCAAGTGCCGCCCATACCTTATTGCAAGTCGTAACAGACAGTGTGATTAGCTATCTAAAAGCCCAGGTCGCCGCCGGAGTGCAAAGTTTAATGGTATTTGATACATGGGGAGGCATGTTGTCGACAGCAAACTATCAAACCTTTTCCTTAAGCTATATGCAGCAAATTGTTAGCGCTATTAAATCTGACGCAATGACCAAAGATACTCCAATTGTACTTTTTACTAAAGGGGGGGGCCAATGGTTAGAAATGATGGCCGATACAGGGTGTGATGGTCTTGGATTGGATTGGACGGTCGATATAGCGAATGCTAAGGCGCGGGTGGGTAGCCGAGTTGTTCTACAAGGGAATATGGATCCAGTCGTGATGAATACTGGGCCCGACCAAGTGCGCGAGAACGCCAAGCTTGTTTTAGATGGCTATGGAGATCATGCGGATTTAGACAAAGGGCATATTTTTAATCTGGGCCACGGCATTCAACCGTTCGCTCACCCTGAAAATATGCAAACCTTGGTCGAGACTGTTAAAGCGGAGAGTCCTGTATATCACCGTTAGTACGATAATAGTTCATCTCAACTCAATTAGCCTAATCCAATCCATCTAAGAATGATTAACTTTGACAGTATAGAGGACAATATTTTCCTTGGTAGCGCACCTCAAAGCAGCGTAGACGCTACGCGCTTGAAACAAATGAAGGTGACGGCGGTCTTGTCGCTGCAAAGTGATCAGGACTTCAAATCTCATCGCATCAATTGGAAAAACTTACAAAGCGCCTACCAATATAATGAGATTACGGTCCAGCGTTTTCCAATTATAGATTTCGACGAAAATGATTTAGCCCTAAAATTGGCCGAGCCTGTCAAAGCACTTAATGCTTTGCTTAGTGTTGGGCATCGAGTTTATGTTCATTGCAACGCTGGGATTTGTCGAGCTCCAGCGACCGTGTTAGCGTATCTTTGTCACTTTCGCGGTATGGATATTCAAGAAGGCCTAGATTATCTGCGTCAGAGCCGCCCAAGAGTGCATCCTTATATTAGCGCGGTGGAAAAAGCGTTGGCCGAACTCAAATCGCAAGTATGACCGGCGTTTACGACTAATCAAATCAACTAGCTGAATGTTGCGACGGCACTGACAGCGGCTTCGCGAGCATACATTCGGTCGCGGTAAGCAAGATACTCTCCGGGCACCTCGAAACCAAAACGCTCTGCCCAATTGAAAGTTTGTGCGACTAAAATGTCAGCAAAAGTAAACGATTCACCTAACACAAATCCGTCAATGCATGCGAGCCTTGAAAAGGCATTGACGGCTTTTTCAAATTCCCATTTCGCTGTTTCCAAGACTTGTTCCACGCGATGTTCCTCAGGAATAGCAAATCGGTGCTTGCCAGTGGTCCAAAGTGGTTGTTCTAATTCGGATAATACAAAGAATGCCAGCTCATCGTATTTAGCACGAGTTCTTGGTTCTGAGGGAATAAACGATTGCTCAGAAATCGCGTCAATGTAATTCAAGATAGCAGCACTCTCGGTGAGAACAAAGTCATCGTGCACAAGCGACGGTACCTTGCCCTGTGCGTTTAGCGTTAAATAGTCGGATGATTTCGCCCCTCCTTCTCCTGTTCCGCTCAGTTCAAGTGTAATAAATTGGTGCTCTAGTTTGGCTTCGGCGAGAGCCCACAAACACCTAAAAGAACGAGATTGGCCTAGGCCATAAAGGGTAATCGTCATGTTGTTTAGTCGAGTAACTTATTGTTGTTTAAGAATTCCAATATAATTTCTTTCACTAAGGGTTGAGTCTTGGCTGTTGGATGAAGGCCATCTTCTTGAATATAGTCGGGCTCAGCGAAAAACTCTTGGCGATAGAAATCAATAAAGGGAACGTCGTGCAATTGCGATAATTCTTTGAACGTGGCTCGAAATTTATCAATGTATCGCGGTCCGTATGATGGCGGTAATGAAATACCTGCCAAGGCGACCTGAACATTGGCGTCTTTTGACAAGGAGATCATTTCTTCCAAATTGCTGCGCATGGCACTAATCGAAAGCCCCTGAAGGCCATCGTTGGCACCAAGTTCAATCAAGATCACATCTGGTTTTAACTCCGAGAGCGTGATGGGTAAGCGAGCCCTACCACCTCCGCTGGTTTCGCCTGAAATACTCGCGTTGGTGACGGTATTTTTCTCCTTGACTTCTTCCGCTAACAAGTGCGCCCAGCCCTGTTCGAGGCCCATACCGTATGCCGCACTCAGGCTGTCGCCGAAAATCACCAAGTGTTTTGCCTGAGCTGATGGCGCAATTATTAACAATAGTAATAAAAATAAGATAAAAGTGAACTTGTCTTTCAGTCGATTCGGTATCATGAAGTTAAATCAAGACCAACACGGTCTAATTGGGTGATGAGCATATGAGGCTAATTTACCACAGTTTTTGTAGCTACCCAGTTAAGACAAATTACGACACTAAGAATCCCGCATGACACAATCTATTCTTCGCGCACACGGCGTCAGCAAACGCGTGCGTACGGCCGACCACGAACTAACAATTTTAGAAGACGTATCGCTCGACATTGAGTTAGGCCAAAGTGTTGCCATTATTGGCCCCTCTGGCGCCGGTAAATCCACCTTACTTGGCTTGTTAGCTGGTTTAGATACACCAAGTGCAGGTCAGATTTGGATGGGTGAGCACGATATTACCGCTGCTAACGAAGAGGGGCGGGCGGCAATTCGGGCTAAGATGGTCGGCTTTGTGTTTCAAACATTTCAATTACTGGGTAGTTTGACCGCCTTGGAAAATGTTTCTTTACCGATGGAACTTTCGGGTCAAGCTGATGCACGAGATAGAGCGATTGAGTTTCTGCGTAAAGTTGGTTTGTTGGAACGGTTGACGCACTATCCAAAACAACTATCAGGCGGCGAACAACAAAGGGTTGCCCTTGCTAGAGCCTTTGCTTGCTCTCCAAAGATCCTGTTTGCTGATGAACCGACCGGTAATTTAGATCAAGCAACCGGTCAGAAAATCAGTGATTTACTTTTTGACTTGAATCATCAGAGCGACACAACCCTAGTCTTAGTAACGCATGAACAACGTTTAGCCCAACGCTGTGAATCCATTATCACGATTGACGACGGCCGGCTGGTAAAAAGGGTGAATGCGTAGACATGAACCTTATTGACGTAAAACTTCTATGGCGAGATTGGAAAGGCGGTCAGCTTAATTTGGTTGTTTCCGCTTTGGTACTCGCGGTGATGGTCGTTACAGCGGTGAGCTTATTTGCCGACAGAGTTGAGCGTGGTCTGAACCAGCAGATAAGCAGCTTTCTGGCATCTGATCTTACAATTCGCGGCGGCATCGAAATTAATGATGATTATCGTAATAAAGCAAGCGAACTCAATTTACAGACCGCCGACATAGCGTTGTTTCGATCTATGGTGTTTGCTGATGATAACAGCCATCTATCGTCAGTGAAGGCTGTGAGTAGGGCCTATCCGTTACGTGGTGAGATGGAACTTAGCGCCGATTTGGACGTTGGTGAACTAAGCAAATTGTCGAATGGGCCAGCCTCTGGAGAAGCCTGGGTTGAAGCACGCCTATTTAATCTTTTGGATATCAAAATAGGGGATAAGATCGAAGTCGGCTATCTAAGCCTTACCGTGACGCATATGATTGTTAACGAGCCCGATCGCGGCACTGGTTTTACCGCCGCCGGCGCCCGGGTCATGATGAGCCTTGACGATTTACCTGCATCGCAATTAGTTCGCCCTGGAAGTCGTATTGGTTATCGTTTTCTAATGAGTGGTAATACTCAATCAATTGAATCTTACAAGAGCTGGTATAAGCAACGTGAGGAAGCGCTAAAAGACAGTAGCGAAGTAAAACACTTTCGCATGGTCACCCCAGAGAATGCTGAGGAACAGTTAGCGGATGCGATGCAACGAGGCCGTGCTTTTTTGTTACTTAGCGGAACCATTGGTGTACTGCTAGCTGGATTGGCGATGGCATTAGCCAGCCAGCGATATGCTAGACGCTTGACAGATCAAGTTGCGTTGATGAAGGCTTGGGGGCAACCAACCAGTGCGGTACGGCGTAGCCAATTTTTGCGTTTGCTTATCATCGCCTCTATTTCAACAATGTTAGGAATGTTGCTGGGTTGGCTATCGCATTACTTATTGTTGGAAGTTGCCAGTGGTGTGTTGAATGTAGAGCTTCCTCTTCCTAGCTCACGGCCCTGGATTGTCGCAGCAATTACTGGTTTTGTGTGTGTTTTAGGTTTTGCCTTGCCGGCTCTATGGCATTTGCCGACCATTGCGCCGTTAAGAGTGTTAAGACGCGATTTACCTGATTCCTTACTTGGTCAGGGGAAGCGCTTGTTCATTGGTATCGCGTCCTTGCTAGTTCTCACCTACTGGTACAGCGAGAGTATTGTCACATCATTGTTGTTCTTGGGCGCACTCTTTGCGCTATTTGGAGTGTGCTCTCTAATTGCCTTGCAGTTTTTGAAACTAGTGCAAAGTTTTGGTAGTTGGCGAGGCAGTTTTGTTAGGCTGGGCTTGGCCAATCTGTGGCGTCGCCGGGGGCAAACATTAGTTCAACTTGTTGGTTTTTCGACTACCCTTATGTTGTTGTTAGTAGTCACTGGTCTGCGAACAAACCTAATAGCAGAATGGGAGGCACAATTGCCCGATGATACACCGAGTCATTTTCTCTACAACGTGGCAGACCGAGAGGTCGATGGTGTTAAGCAAGTGCTCGCAGAATCCAATGTGACAACAACACCTTGGTTTCCTATGGTGCGTGGTCGACTGGTTTCTATTAACGGTGAGGGCATTACTCGCGAACGAATGGCACGTTCCGATGGACTAAGTCGGGAAGTGAATTTCACTCAAACTAAAGATTTACCGGCAAGCAATGAGATTACCGCTGGTCAATGGTGGGATAGCGCGCCTTCGAGACTCGAATTTTCGATGGAAGAACAAGTCGCTACCGAAATTGGCGTCAATGTCGGCGATGAAATTGAATTCAGTATTGGCGGTTTAAAATTTAGCGCGATCCTTAGGAGTATTCGCAGCGTAAATTGGCAAAGCATGAATCCGAACTTCTACGTAGTATTCTATCCAGGTGCCTTGGACCGCTATGCCCCCAACTGGGTGACCGCAGTTCGTGCGGCCGAGACGATCGAGGTGAATCGAGGTGCGCTGGCGAAACAAGCGCCCTTCGTGAGTAAAATGGTTAAGCTCTACCCCACGACGGTCGTCCTCGAGTTAGGGGATGTTATCTCGCGTATACGAGACGTGATTAACCGCGTGACTCAAGGCCTAGAATTGATTTTGTTTTTGGTGCTGATATGTGGCGCTTTAGTATTATTTGCCGCAATAGGTGTCTCTTACGACGAACGCCTGCGTGAGAACGCAATATTGAGAACCTTAGGTAGTTCAAAGCGAATCATCATTGGTGCACTCGCAGTCGAGTACGCAATGCTTGGTGCGATCGCGGGGTTAATCGCAAGTGCTGGCGCTGAGATAATCTTATACTTTGTTCAACAACAGGTATTCGATATGGCCACACAATGGCACCCCAGCTTGTGGTTGATTGGAATCGTGTCAGGTATTTCTTTGATTACGAGCCTCGGTTTACTCCGCAGTAAAGACATAATCACTGTTCCGCCATTGCAGTCACTAAGACAAATAGGGTGATGGGAGTCGGCCCGATATTGGTTTACACTGATGTAAGATAAATGATGACTACTGGGCTTCTATGAAGCCAGAAGCAGACCTGAATTCGGAGGGCGTGATGTGGTATCAAGTACTTAGACTGGCTCAAGACTCAAATAATATTTGTCGAGCTTTTGTTCAGTTATTAAGTCCCGTAGTGAGTCTCTTAATTGCCTTTGCACTTTTATTTAGTTCAGTGAATGCGCAGAATGCCACGGTAATTGGAGCTGAGTCTTTTGCCGATAATTGTTTTCAAGCCTCACAAGTCGCAACCTCGACCGCCACTGCCAGTAGAGCAGATATAGAATTGTGCGATCGAGCCATAAACGAAGGAGGGCTTAGAAGTGACGACCTAGTTGCTACTTACGTAAATCGAGGTGTGATTTATATGGCAATGCGCAAACCTCAATTGGCAATGGCGGACTTGAATCGCGCCTTGGAGCTGGATGACGATACCGGTGAGGCTTACGTCAATCGAGGGAATTTATGGTTTTTTGGGAATAACTTACGCAATGCGATCGCAGACTATGATTTAGCCTTGGAGTTAGGTGTAGAAAAACCACATGTTGCTCATCTAAATAGAGGAATGGCGCGAGAACAGCTCGGTGACCTAGAGCGGGCAAAAGTAGACTATGAGGCATCTCTACGATTTGCTAAAGGTTGGTCTCAAGCTCAATTGAGACTGGAGCGAGTTGAAAATAAAATTCAAAAGAAGGCGCGTGAGAGACGATAAATCAGATACTCTTGATGTACAAGGGGTTGTCAAAAAGTGGCTAACTTCGATTGTCATAGACTTGAACCTATGCCCGTTTGCCAAACGCGAATACCTTAATGAGCGGGTTCGTTTTCAGGTCTCATCGGCAAAAACAGAGCGCGAGATTGTGCGCGATTTGATTTTAGAATTGTCACTATTGAATAAACGCGATGACGTTGAAACCACACTGTTGATCTTGCCAAAGGCGTTAAGTGAGTTTGAGGGTTTTAATAGTTTTCTTGGTTTTGCCGATTCTCTGTTGCAAGAAATGAGTTTTGAAGGTGTGTTCCAGCTTGCTAGTTTTCACCCTGCTTACCAGTTTGCCGACACGCAGGTGGGCGATGCTGAGAATTTTACCAATCGATCACCTTACCCAATATTACACATTTTGCGAGAGTCGAGCCTAGAGTCGGCGATTAAGCAACATCCCGATACCGACCTAATTCCGCGCGATAATATTAATTTGATGAACTCATTGGGCAGCGAGCACATGAGCAGACTGCTGCGAGCGTGTTCTTTAACAGATGACTAAATCGTATTCGTTTGGAGTGTGGACTCTCGCGGCACTGGTGGTTGGTAATGCCGTAGGTGCTGGTATTTACACTACTTCAGGGTTTGCACTTGCAGACCTAGGTTCACGAGAGTGGGTGGTACTAGCTTGGATTATCGGTGGCCTTATCGCCTTAATGGGTGCATTAAGTTATGGCATGTTAGTCAATGGTTTAACCGAATCTGGCGGTGAATATTTATACTTATCTCGTTCATTGCATCCATTAGCGGGGTTTATAGCCGGCTGGATATCATTACTGGCGGGCTTCCCGGGAGCGATTGCATTTGCGGCGCTGGCATTTGAAACCTATTTGTTCGCCGCCTTACCCCATCTAAATGGATTTATGCCTGGACTTATTGCAAGTGGCGTTATTATCTTGGCAGGATTTATGCATATTGTTCGGACTAAGTCAGGAGCCAAAACTCATGAAGCGATCGTAGCATTGATGCTGATGGTTCTTTTTTTGATCATAGCGTGGTCTTTATGGCAGTTTGCAACGGACACCAATTTACCAGTTCGAGATACTAGGCCACTTAGCTCATTCAGTTTTCTTGCCTTTGCCAATAGTCTGGTTTGGATATCGTTGAGTTATTCGGGCTTCAATGCGGCCGCTTATGTGGCGGGAGAAGTTCGCGATGCCAAAACTGTTGTGCCAAGAGGGATGGTGATCGGTACGCTCATAACAATGTTTCTCTGTGTTGGGCTTAATTCCATTATGGTGTATGGGGCACCCCTTCAAATCATTGTTGCTCAGCCGGATATAGCCGCCGTGGTTGCCAATTCAATTGGCGGAGATTTTGGGCGGCGTGTAATGGAAGTGGTGATTGCCGTGTCCTTATTAACATCGATAACCGCTATGGTATTGGCGGGTCCGAGAGTTTACG
>CAYQVT010000018.1:0-29614 GCA_964420885.1 uncultured Gammaproteobacteria bacterium | reverse complement strand
ACAAACATCGGAACAAGAAGCATTTGATATACAGTATTTAAAACAAGGGCTTGAAGCCTACAACGGGGAAGATTATGAGACGGCCGCCGCCTTATTGCAGCCGCTTGCAGACAAAGGCATTGCGCGCGCGCAGTTTCGCTTAGCATACATGCATTTTCTTGGGCGAGGATTTGTTCGTAATCGACAAATCGCAGAGAGTATCATTCGAGATGCTCTGCCAGCTATTCAAAAATTTGCCGACGAAGGGCGTCCTTGGGCGCAATCAGATTTGGGCAATCTTTATGAGGACGGTTTGGTATTGTCTAGACGTTACGTCGACGCTGTTTCTTGGTATCGCGCCGCCGCCAATCAAGGATACCCCCGAGCACAAACAAACTTAGGTGCAATGTATACTCGTGGCCTAGGCGTCGAAGCTGATAGAGGCATTGCAATCGAATGGTTTCAACTCGCAGCCGCGCAAGGCGATGAAGTCGCTCAACTCAATTTGGACGAGATGGGTGCTAATTAGAATTGGTAACGCGTCAGCTGAATACAACATTCAACGCAGGTCTGTGCTAACCGATTACTGAGATTGCACATGACAATTAGTCATGTTGTCTAAAATTATCTCTTACAACACTGAGGGCTCTTTGTATTTTTTGCTGAGGGCTCTTTACTCCTAAACGCTAAGGGCTCTTTAATCCGAGACGCTAAGGGCTCTTTAATCCGAGACGCTGAAGGCTCTTCTATTTACTTAGGGTTATTTCATTCGTCACCCAAATTGGCATAAATTCAAGAGATCGAGCTTGACGTATACTTCTCTTCATCAAATTGGGGGTTCGGATATTCAGGATTCATTTGAATCAAACTGTCTCTAACGATAGATGCAATCATGACATCTCGAAAATATCTATTTTCCGACGGTACGATATACCAAGGTGATTGTTCACTGCTGCATTTTTCCAACGCCATCTCAAAAGCATTCATATAGTCGGCCCAGAGTTTGCGCTCTTCAAGATCGCCAGGATTAAACTTCCAATGTTTACTCGGATTATCCAACCGCCGCTTAAACCGCCCTAATTGGTATTCCGGCGAAATATTCAGCATAAACTTAATAACCTTTGTCCCACGATCCGTCAACAATTGTTCAAAGTGATTGATGTGATGATAACGGCGTTTTATTTTCTCTTCACTCGCCCAACCGTGCACTTTAACCACTAACACATCTTCATAGTGAGAACGGTTAAATATGCTAATCTCTCCGCTCGCTGGCGCAGCAGCATGGACTCTCCATAAAAAATCATGCGAAAGCTCAAGCTTGGTCGGTTTTTTAAAGCTGTGCACATGGCAGCCCTGCGCATTCATACTTTGGGTCAATTTTTCAATCGTACTGTCTTTACCAGCGGCATCCATGGCCTGCAGTACAATAAGTAATGACTGCTTACTTTCAGCGTAAAGTTTTTCCTGCAACTCGGCAATTTCTTGCCAAAGCTTAGTTCTAATTTTCTTCAACTTTGAATCCGATTTACCTCCATCGAACTCAGTTACGAATTGCTCAAGATTAGCCTTACCGTCAACGACCTTAAATTGGTCAAAATCCATTCATCTACCCTCTGCCTAAACGTTACTCAGTTATAAATTATCTTAGTTATACTATTGACGCAAAATGGTCTTCATTAAACTAATGCAAGCACCACATGGTATTGCTAAACTCACGTCTTTGCAAAAACCAATTTCATTCACAGTTTAATGCCCAATTCCGAGGTCGTTTCGGCTAAAAACCTGTCCTGTAAGCGCGGAGACAATCAGCTTTTTGAAAACATTAGCTTCGAGCTATTGGCCGGCCAATGTCTGCATGTTACTGGGCCGAACGGTTGCGGTAAGACGAGTCTTCTTAGAATCATATGCGGAATCAACGTCATCGATGATGGCAGCCTAGAATGGTTTGGCGAATCAACAACTAATAATTCTCATTTTTTTGCAGCCTGCGCCTACATTGCGCACAAAGAAGGGTTAAAAAATGAACTCACCGCGATTGAAAACCTTCGATACTACCAACGCTTAGATGCTCCAAGCAATGAAGAGATACTCGACGATGCACTGGCTAAAATGGGTATTCTTAAATGTGCAGACTTATTGACACAACAATTGTCCTTCGGGCAACGTCGAAGACTGTCGTTCAGCAGACTGCTGATTGACAATTTCCCATTGTGGATCCTTGATGAACCATTTACTGGCATCGATGCCGCGGGTAAAGAATTAGTTGAATCATTGTGTGTCGATCACTTAGAAAACGGTGGCTTGATCATCATGACGCATCACCAAAGTTTAGTCAGTAGTCCATTAAGTCGATTTCGCAAAGAGCTCAAATTAGGGTAATCGTGAATACGACTGTGAAAAAAGGGGCCATCGAACCAAAATCAACTGCGAACAATGCCGCAGTGAATACCTTCTCGCTGTACTTTCATCGTGAATGGCAACTGATGTTCCGAAATACCAGCTCCTTGATTCAGCCGGTGGTATTTTTCATAATCATTGCTCTGCTTTTTCCATTTAGCTTACCGGCCGAAGGTGCCTTGTTACAAAAAATTGGGGGTGGTGTTATATGGGTATCGGCCGTGTTAGCAACAATGTTAAGCCTAGAGAGCATGTTTCATTCGGACTATCAGGATGGAACACTAGAGCAAATGTTAATACACCCACGCCCACTAGCGCTAGCGGTGCTGGGTAAAGTCGTGGCACATTGGACCTCAACCGGTTTTCTACTATGCCTCATTTCACCGCTTCTTTGTATTACATTCAATATACCCAACGAACAAATTTGGGTATTATTCGCAGGGCTTTTGCTGGGCACCCCTAGTTTAACAATGATTGGCGCGATTGGAGCAGCAATTACCGTTACGCTTCGACGTGGAGGCGTACTAATCGCTATCATCATCTTGCCGCTGTATATTCCTATTTTGATATTCGGCGCAGGCATGTTGACTCAAGCGGCACAAAGCCTACAAGTAACGAGCCAATTATATGCGTTGGCAGCGATCTTAGCCTTATCAATCACCTTGGCTCCTTTTGCAATTGCTGGCGCATTGCGCCTTACCATTAACTGATTATATTCGAACATAACCGTGAACCCGATAACTGCCACATGGAATTTCCTTTCCAACACCTACCATCGACTAGGGTCACCTCGTGAGTTCTACACTATTAGTCTTTACACTACTCCGGTATTTGGATTTCTGTTTTTTAGTCTGAGTGTTATTGGTACTTATTATGGCTTATTCGTAGCCCCGGCAGACTATCAACAGGGCGACAGTTTTAGAATTCTGTTCGTTCACGTGCCAGTTGCTTGGATGTCTCTTTTTGTGTATGTCACGATGGCAGTAGCAGGGGCGATTGGTCTCATATGGCGAATTAAGATGGCCTTTGTGGTCACCATTTGTTCGGCACCGATTGGTGCAGCGTTTACCGCATTAGCCCTGTTAACCGGCTCAATTTGGGGTAAGCCAATTTGGGGGACCTACTGGGTCTGGGATGCTCGCCTAACATCGGAGTTAATACTACTCTTTCTCTATTTTGGCATTATGGCCGTTTATTATGCCTTTGAAGAACGTAAGACAGCAGAAAAAGCAACGGCATTATTAGCAGTCGTCGGCGTTGTCATAGTCCCTATCATTCACTATTCAGTAGAATGGTGGAGTAGCTTACACCAAGGTGCCACTGTATTTGCTGATGGAGGCCCTAAAATGCCGCCAGAGATGCTCCTACCACTGGCATTTATGGCCATAGGGTTTATGTTTTTCTACGGCTATGCCTTGTTTCTAAGCATGCAGAACCGCGTGCTTCAGAATGAGCAGAAAAGCGGTTGGGTAAGAGAACTCGTTGCTGATTTGCAGTCTTGAATACTAATTCTGTCTTAATCGCTTTGAAGACAAAATTAAAACCGCCAAAACAACAACTATGGGATTGTTAGGATTTTAACAGTATGAATTGGTCAGAATTTTTTCACATGGGTGGTTACGCCTTTGAAGTTTGGACATCATGGGGCTTAACGCTATTAGTTTTAGCGTTATTTATCATCTTACCCAAGCAACATAATGCTAAAATTAAGGCTGACATTAAACGCCAAATAAAACGCGAACAACGCAAGTAAACGTTGTTTCAATTAAAAAACACACGATTTTATTTTAATACACCCTAGTTGACGATCACCCAATGAGCCCGAGTCAAAAAAAACGTTTCGCAATTGTCGGATTAATTATCGCCGGAGTTAGTGCAGCTGCCTTCTTTGCAATTATGGCGATGCAGAGCAGCTTCGAGTATTTCAAAACCCCAACTCAGATAAGCAATGAGGGTTTCGATATCAGACAAACCTATAAACTCGCAGGCATCGTTCGCAAAGGCACAGTCATTCGTTTAGCCGACGGCGTGACTCAACGGTTTGACGTCACAGACTGTGAAAGCGATGTCACCATTCAGTACACGGGGATTCTTCCTGATTTGTTCAGAGAAGGCCAGGCAATTGTTTCTATCGGCAAGTTCAGCGATCAAGCAAAAAATTCACAGGCTATGTTAATCGCCTCTCAGGTACTCGCAAAGCACGATGAAAATTATGTTCCAAACGAAGCCGCTGACGCCGTTATGCTGCAACAAGCAAATAAATGCAATGACGCTGACGGTCCAGTCAAGTACTAAAGGAGTGCTAAAAAAATGTTAGGAGAACTTGGGAATTTTTGTTTGATATTGGCACTTTGTGTGGCGATCATCCAAAGCGTTGTGCCGCTGGCCGGTACTTATTGGAATAGGCAAAGCTGGATGACGTTTGCTCGGTCTGCGGCTTATACGCAGTGGCTATTAGTTGCCATTTCGTACGCGATCTTAACCTACGCTTTTTATTTAAACGATTTTTCAATTGAATATATTGCTCGCACTTCGAATCTAGCACAACCGCTCGTCTACCGACTCTCTGGTGTCTGGGGAGGGCACGAGGGGTCGCTGTTATTGTGGATACTAATGTTAAGTAGCTGGACCGCGCTTGTTGCGCGTTTCAGCCGTGGTATCCCTCGCGACATGGTTGCGCGGGTGGTGTCAGTCTTAGGCATGGTGAGTATCGGTTTCATTTCATTCACTTTATTTACCTCCAATCCATTTGCTCGGTTGCTTCAAGTGCCGCTCGACGGACAGGAATTGAACCCACTGTTACAAGATCCAGGCTTTTTAATTCACCCGCCTATGCTGTACATGGGTTACGTCGGCTTCAGTGTGGTTTTTGCGTTTGCCATTGCCGCTATGCTGAGCGGTAAACTCGACACCGCATGGGCTCGGTGGTCACGACCTTGGACAACTGTCGCCTGGTTATTTTTAACCATTGGCATTGTGCTCGGCAGCTGGTGGGCATACTACGAACTGGGTTGGGGAGGCTGGTGGTTCTGGGACCCGGTCGAAAACGCCTCTTTTATGCCGTGGTTGGTGGGTACTGCGTTAATCCACTCGCTCGCCGTTACTGAAAAACGTGGCGCTTTCAAAGCTTGGACCGTGCTACTCGCAATATTAGCCTTTTCACTAAGTTTGCTTGGCACATTCTTGGTCAGATCTGGTGTATTAACCTCGGTTCATTCTTTCGCAAGTGATCCCGAAAGAGGGTTGTTTATCTTGCGCTTTTTAGTAATCGTGGTTGGCGGTTCGTTTTTGCTTTACGCGATCAGAGCTCACAAGCTTACGAGTAACGTGCATTATCGACTGTTCTCCAAGGAAACAAGTCTGTTAGTAAACAACATACTCCTTGTTATTGCCGCGTTTATGGTCCTGCTTGGAACCCTTGCCCCAATATTTATGGACGCCATCGGCAAGAAAATATCTGTCGGAGCGCCCTACTTTGATTTTATGTTTGCTTTGTTAACGATCCCCCTCGCCGTAGTGGTTGGCATTGGATCAACAAGCCGCTGGAAGCGCGATGAATTCAAACGTTTCGGACCTCAAACAGCGATCATTTTGATCAGCAGTGTCGTATTAAGCGCACTATTTACTTGGATACTGTCGCACGACGGTTTCGAGGTGGGCGGTTTTGCAGGGCTCGCCTTAGGCATTTGGGTTATTCTTTGGAGTATTCACAGTATTCTCGAACGACTCAAAAATCAAACTGATAAATTTAGCGGTTTACAAAAAATACCAGCCTCAATTTGGGGCATGAGCGTTGCGCACTTTGGTATCGGAATTTTCGTAATCGGAGTCGCCCATGTAAATACCTATAGTATTGAGAAAGACATACGACTAAAGCCCGGTGAAACCTATGAAATGGGCGGTTACGAATTCAGCTTTGATGGCGTCACCCAAGTTCGTCAAGATAATTACGTGGCCAATCAGGGTAAGTTTATTATCTCGGCCAAATCGGGCTCGATGTTTAGGTTAGAACCGCAGAAACGCTTTTATTCGTCGGGTGAACCAATGACCGAAGCGGCAATTAATACAACCTTGGGAAGAGACGTATATGTATCTCTAGGAGATGATCTAAACGATGGCGGCGCTTGGAGCGTTCGTTTGTATCTAAAATCATTTGTTGCCTGCATCTGGCTTGGCGGCTTGCTTATGGCACTGGGCGGCCTAATCGCGACGGCAGACAGACGCTACCGCCGCCCCATTAAGAAGATGAGCAAACAACAAATTGCCGATGCAAACGGCACTGCCTAACCGACACAAAGAGTCAGATTCTGATATGAAACTAAAGTACATCGTTCCTCTGCTGGCATTTTTGGCAATGGCGGTTCTATTAGCGAAGGGCTTAACACTTGATCCAAAGGCGATTCCATCGACTCGAATAAACAAAGCCGCTCCGAACTTTGATTTGCCAGTTCTCGCCAGCACCGACGAGAGCTTTGGCCCTGAAGACCTAAAAGGCCAGCGATGGATTCTTAATGTATGGGCTTCGTGGTGCGTTTCGTGCCGCTATGAACACCCTATTCTAAATGACATGGCCAGCGCAAGAATTGCCCCGATCGTTGGTTTAAATTACAAAGATCAAGATAATGAGGCCATAAACTGGTTGGCCAAACGCGGAGACCCATATTTCAAGTCGGTAGTCGATAACGATGGCCGCGTTGGTATCGACTGGGGGGTCATCGCGGTTCCCGAAACCTTCATCATTGACGAGCAAGGAGATGTGATATACAAACACACTGGCCCGATCACTCGTGAATTGGTGAATAGCGAGATGATTCCTTTACTAACTGCTGCAAAGAATTAACCACACCATGAAACGATTTTTATTCGCCATCGGACTTCTATTCTCCCTAATTGTTTTTCAAAACAAGGGGTTCACGGTTATCGAGGCAACCGAATTCGATACCAAAATGGAAGAACAACGTTACAAAGCGTTGATCGACGAATTACGTTGTCTTGTTTGCCAGAACCAAAACCTTTCTGGTTCGAATGCCCCACTTGCTAAAGACTTACGAGAAATCACTGCTAGTATGATTAAGCAAGGGTCGAGCGACAACGAAATTAAGGAGTTTATGCGTGCCCGTTATGGTGATTTCGTACTTTATGAACCGCCCTTCAATTTGTCCACGGCATTTCTTTGGCTTGGTCCCTTTGCCCTGCTTTTACTAGTATTCATTGGCGTACTATTAAACATAAAACGACGCCAGCAGGATGAGTTATTCAAATCAGCTCACGCGAAAAGCGACACTGAACAAATCAAGATTCGTAATCTATTACGCGATACACCCTCCTTAGATACAAACAATAACAAAACCCCTCAGCGTAATAAACCAGAGTAAAAACTCATGACTTCATTCATCATAGCGGCTGCGGTAGTGACCCTCATCGCCCTAGGAATTTTGATCCTGCCATTGTTACGAACGCGTAATACCATATCGTATGCGCGTCAAGCGCAAAATATACATTATGCTAAGGAGCGATTAGATGAATTAGAAGCACAGCTAAAAAATGCCAGCATCTCCGCTACTGATTATGAAGCACTGAAACTGGAAATCGAAAGTACTCTGGCACATGACATAGACGTTGCAAACAACGCTAGCAATACCCAAGCGCCTGAACCTACGCGTTCAAACAAGCTAATCATCGGCCTGATTAGTGTCTTTCTGCCCCTATCGGGCTTGGGGTTTTACTTAATCGTTGGAACGCCGGAAGCGATTGAGCCCGTGGCGCAAAGCCGTGCCACGCCTGAGCAGGTCGAAGATTTGGTTTCAGGCGTCGAAAAGCGCTTGCAAGAGAACCCAAATGATCTAGAGGGATGGCAAATTTTATCTCAAACCTACCTTGCGCTTGGTCGATATGCGGACGCAAAGCGTGGCTACCAACGCGTGTTGACTTTAGGGGGTGAGAGCGCCCATGCCTACGCGTCGCTTGCAGACGCCACGGCACTTGCAGCGGGAGGTCAAATAACTCCAGAGGTCTCAGAATACGTTCAACGAGCCTTAGCCATTAACCCCAATAATCGCCAAGCGCTTTGGCTAGCGGGCTTAGGCGGTGCTCAAACAGGCAACAAAGCAGAGGCCAAAAGATATTGGAATAGATTGATTCCTTTATTGAACGACGCGCCTCAACAACAGCAAGAACTGAGAGAAATTATTCGCGAAAACCTAGATGAAGAACCGATTGGAGGTTTCGATAATCAAGAGCCAAAAACGCCGGAAATAACTACCGAAAAAACTCAGGCGGGGCTTATCGTCAGCATAACTATTGGTCCTGACGTAGCACAACTAGCTGACAGCAACGATTTCGTGTTTGTATTTGCTAGAGCTCAACAAGGGCCGCCTGCACCACTTGCGGTCAAACGCTTGAGAGTCGCTGATCTACCAACGACGATAACACTTGATGATTCTGATTCGATGGTTGCGCCGATGACGCTGTCTAAATTTGAGGACGTTGTGGTGAGTGCACGAATTTCAAAATCTGGGCAACCTGTCGCTCAGCCTGGAGATCTACAATCTGAAATTGTGCCAACCAAGAATACGGTAACCGAAGCAATTGAGCTCACAATCTCGAGTATAGTTAAATAGATTTAAATATCGTTAGATATTTAAATCCAGCCCCGCGTGTTTGCGGTGTATGTTTCAAACCCGTCGCCGAAGAGCGAGAATAAAACTCGTTCTTCAGGTAAGATTTGAAACCGCGTGATGAAGGCAATAAACGCGCAAACGGCGAACAAGCACCATGCGCTACCGTAATACACAGCAGAAGCCAAAGACACCAGAACCATACCTAAATACATTGGGTTTCGACTAAATTTGAACACCCCACAAGTCACTAACTTGGAAGCGTCACGAGGCTTGGTTAGGTCGATCGTTGTTTAAGTAATTCTAAACTGTTTGATTCCAAGTATCGCCAACGCCACACCTGCGACGACTAATAGCGACGCAACAGCAAGATTAATACCGAAGTCATCGGCCTCTAAGATTCTAATTACGTCAAATCTCGAGATAACAAACATAGCAATCAGAGTCCATAGCAAAATCGCGGTTGGCGGGACTAAATAATCTAATTTCGACACCGTTATACTCTTATTGCAGCTTATGACAATTGGCGATAATCACCCTGAAAAAAAATCAAGGCTTCATCAGCCTCAGATTCGTATGACAGCACCGAGCCAACGATAATAATGTGATCACCTCCCTCGTATAAATGCGCGGTTTCACAATGAAATCTAGCGCTTACGCTCGGAAGCTGAGGTACATTATTGAGACCATCAAACCATTCTATATCGTTAAACACCGTATCATCCCAACTTCTCATCGCAAATAAATCTGAGAGTTCTTGCTGATCTGCAGTTAAGACACTAATGGAAAAGTACTGGGCTTCCGTGAACTCGGAAAATCGCGTCGATGCCTTGTCAACACACCACGACACCAGCGGAGGTTCAAGTGATACCGAGGCGAAACTATTTGCAGTTAGACCTATTGGCCTTCCATTCTTATCGCAGGCGGTAACCACCGTTACACCCGTTGCAAATTGACCAAAGGCATCACGCAGTGAACGATGTTGTTTGACTACAGTCATTATTATTTTCTCGGCAATCTTATCAATCGGCATTATCAACTTTTTCACCGATGATTGAAACCAAACTCGCGATTAGCTATGGTTGATTTCCATTCTTTTTTACTCTCGCAGATTAATGACATACGACAATAATAATATATTCGCAAAAATACTCAGAGGCGAAATCCCATGCATTAAAGTGTATGAAGATGAGCTAACGCTGGCGTTTATGGACATAATGCCTCAAGCTCAGGGTCACACTTTGGTCATACCCAAAGAAGCGGCAGTCACTCTTCACGATTTATCCGATGAGGGAGCGGCAAATTTGATTAAAAAGGTTAAGTTAGTCGCCGGTGCCGTAAAGAAGGGCCTAAATGCCGATGGTATTACCCTATTTCAGTTAAATGGTGAAACGGCTGGCCAAACAGTTCCCCATATCCATTTCCATATATTGCCTGGCAGCTATTTAACCGCGAAAGCTCATGCTAGCGTAAGTGCAGACTCGTCTGAACTCGAAGCCATCGCAGAGAAGATCAAAGCGGCTCTTTAAGCCAATGCCGATTTCCCTAATTAGTCCAACAACGCATATTTACTTTGCAATTCGAGACTACGAGGCCCAAACATCGATCATAAGAGTTAGACTCATTGTCACCGAATTACTAATAACAACTTGCAGGACAATCAAACTTCATTCAATTTAATCGCTAAGAAACAAGTGATTTTTTACGCCGAGCCCTAAAAAAAGACCTTAACAAGGAGGAGCTTTTTTCCTCTAACAGTCCAAACTCCAGCTCACACCAGTGATTAAGCTTGTCGTGCTGAAGCAAATTTATTACTGAACCAGCCGCACCGGCTCTGGGCTCTCGAGCAGCAATAACCACACGTTCTAACCGTGCATGCACCAATGCACCTGCACACATAGCGCAGGGCTCTAGGGTTATGTATATCGTCGACTTTGGTAGTCGATAGTTTTGTTCAAATTGGCATGCGTTTCTTATTGCCAATATCTCAGCATGAGCACTGGCATCATTATTGGCGATCGGCTGGTTGTGAGCTTCACCAATAACAACTCCCTCTTTGACAATCACGGCCCCAACTGGCACCTCGCCTTTGTTAGCGGCCGTTTTAGCGAGCTCTAGAGCTCTAGTCATCCAATGAGTATCGTCCATTATCTCGCCTTATTACAAATCTAGAGGCTAGCCACTCGCCGCTCGATACCTGCTCGCTGAAGCATTCGAGCAGCGATCTCCTCAACCGATAACTGAGTGGTATCAATATAAGGGATTCGATATTGTCGATATAAAGCCTCTGCCTGGCGTACTTCATCAACACAGGTACGTAACGCAGCGTATAGACTATTGGGTTTACGTTCATTTCGAATTTCAGCCAGTCGGCCCGGACGAATGGTTAATCCAAATAACTTTTTTGTATGATCGCTTAGGGCACTTGGTATCTTATTGAGTTCCAGATCATCAGGAATAAGCGGATAGTTTGCCGCCTTGATTCCATATTGCATTCCAAGATAAACACTCGATGGCGTTTTACCGGTACGAGAAACTCCAACTAGAATAATGTCGGCATCGTTATAACGATGAAGGTGCATACCATCGTCATTGGCCAGTGCAAAATGAACAGCATCAATACGTTGCATATAGTTTTGATCTACCGTTCGACTGTCTTCTCGAAATATCGCCGGATGCCCTACTGTGTGAGATGACTTAACGCCAAGTTCTTTTTCAAGGGGAGACAAAAAACTAGAGAAAATATCAATGTAAAAACAGTCTGCTCTTCGAATCAAATCGCTGGCTTCATCATTCAAAATAGTGTCAATCACAATCGGTCGTTGCGATGATGTTTGAACCTCTTGATTAATCTCAGTGGCAATACGTTGTGCTTTTTCAGGAGTATCGACGAAGGGTTTAGTAACACTCTCGAATTGTATATCAGGAAATTGAGCCAATAAGCTGCGGCCTAGATTTTCAGCGGTCATGCCGGTACTGTCTGAAAGGAAGAATACTTTGCGTTTCATCGATGAAATTTAGTGAGAATTTATTTAAAAATAATGGTTCGAAATGTTGACTATCGCTTCTGTACGCACGCTCTCATGGTAAACTACGGTCCCACGAATTAATAATCCACGAGAGAGGATTAAATTTTGACTACGGTTGACAAGCACTACATCCAAGAATTCGATCAGCTTACCATAAACGACGTTGAAAAAGTCGGCGGCAAAAACGCCTCTTTAGGCGAGATGATTGGTAACCTAACAGCCTTGGGTGTCTCCGTACCCAATGGTTTTGCCACCACCGCAGATGCCTATCGAGAATTTTTAGCCACCGATGGTTTAGATAAACGCATAAATGATCGGCTGGATAAACTCAATGTTGATAACATCGCGGACCTAACCTCGGCCGGCGCTGATATCCGTCAATGGATTATTGAAACGCCCTTTCCCACCGCGTTTGATGCCAGCCTAGAAGCCGCCTTTATCGCCATGCAAGGCGATAATCAGAACCTAAAAGTAGCCGTTCGCTCATCCGCGACGGCCGAAGATTTGCCCGACGCTTCTTTTGCTGGTCAACAAGAAACTTTCTTAAATATCGAAGGCTTAGAGTCGGTTAAACACGCTGTCCATGAGGTGTTTGCCTCACTATTCAACGACCGTGCAATCTCGTATCGTGTTCATCAAGGCTATGCCCATGAGAACGTTGCTCTGTCGGCGGGCATTCAAAAAATGGTGCGCAGTGAAACGGGTTCTGCTGGAGTAATGTTCACACTTGACACCGAATCAGGCTTCGATGACGTTGTGTTTGTCACCTCATCTTACGGTTTAGGTGAAACGGTTGTGCAAGGTTCGGTTAATCCAGATGAGTTTTATGTGCATAAGCCGACATTAAACGCTGGCCGCCCCGCCGTGGTTCGCCGTAACTTAGGCAGCAAACTGATAAAGATGGTTTACTCAAACGAAACCACAGCCGGTCGTTCTGTCGACACCATCGATGTTGATATTGCTGAACGCCAACAATTTTCAATTAGTGATGCCGATGTCGAGTCGTTAGCAAAACAAGCACTTATTATTGAAAAACACTATGGCCGCCCAATGGATATCGAGTGGGCAAAGGATGGCGACGATAAACAGTTATATATTGTTCAAGCGCGACCAGAAACCGTTGCCAGTCAGTCAGACTCCAATGTTAAGGTTTCTTATCTCCTTAATGAACGCAGTTCAGTGCTCGCAGAAGGTCGCGCAATTGGCCAGCGCATTGCCTCTGGTAAAGTGCGTAAAGTGTTGAGCATTGATGAAATGGATATTGTACAGGAAGGCGATATTCTGGTAACCGATATGACCGACCCTGATTGGGAACCGGTAATGAAACGCGCATCAGCGATTGTCACTAATCGTGGTGGACGTACCTGTCACGCGGCCATTATCGCCCGAGAATTAGGCGTCGCCGCCATTGTTGGCTGTGGAGACGCCACCGATAAATTAGACGACGGTACTTCGGTAACTGTATCTTGCGCTGAGGGCGACACTGGTTTTATTTACGCGGGTGAACTGGATTTTGAGAAACAGGTCACACAATTGGATAATATGCCAGACATCCCATTTAAGATTATGCAGAATGTGGGCAACCCTGATCGTGCTTTTGGCTTCGCACAATTACCTCATGAAGGCATCGGCCTGGCGCGTTTGGAATTTATTATCAATCGTATGATTGGGGTACATCCAAAGGCGTTGATTGAATATGATCAACAATCGCCTGATGTTAAAGCCATTATTGACGAATACAAAGCGGGCTACGACTCCCCTACTGATTTCTTTATCAAAAAATTATCAGAAGGGATCGCAACATTGGGCTGTGCCTTCAGCCCCAAACGTGTGATTGTGCGTTTGTCTGATTTTAAGTCAAACGAATACGCGCACATGGTTGGCGGCCATGATTATGAACCTGACGAAGAAAACCCTATGCTTGGTTTTCGTGGGGCATCTCGCTATATTGCGCCAAGCATGCAAGATTGTTTTGAAATGGAATGTAAAGCGGTCAAATACGTACGCGATGAAATGGGTTTGACCAACGTTGAGATCATGATCCCATTCGTACGAACCATCGATGAAGCTGCCCAAGTTATTGAGTTATTAGAGAAAAATGGTTTAAAACGCGGTGAAAACGGCCTTAAAATCATCATGATGTGCGAGTTACCTGCGAATGCTCTACTCGCGGATGAATTTTTAGAATACTTTGATGGTTTCTCCATTGGCTCAAATGATATGACTCAGCTAACGCTAGGCTTAGACAGAGATTCAGGCATCGTTTCGCATCTTTTTGATGAACGCAATCCTGCTGTAAAGAAGATGCTGTCTATGTCAATTGCGGCGTGTAACAAAGCGGGAAAATACATTGGCATTTGCGGCCAAGGCCCTAGCGATCACCCAGATCTTGCTGAGTGGTTATTTGATCAGGGTATTGATTCGGTCTCGCTTAATCCAGACTCCGTGGTTGAGACATGGGAGCGCTTGGCTAAACTCTAGGTTTTAGAATAAAAACAATTTGGAGTAAGCTAATACATCAGCCCACCTCGATATCGAGGTGGGCTTTTTTGTGCCCGCTGTTAGTACTTCTTTTATCGTCATTACCAATACTCTGAATAGTTTTATTCAATGTTTATTTATATTTTGAATTTTGTACTTAATTCAATATATACTCGCAATATGATTAACGAAAGCGACGAATTAGATCAACTCATTGAACTTTGTGGAAATTCTATAGAAGGGAAAATATGGCGTGGCTCACATTCGAAACAAGCATTAAACGCTACTAGAAAGAGCATTGATACCGGTTATGACTCTATTAATAAGCAACTGCATAGTCGTGGGTGGCCAACAGGAAACATCACTGAATTTGGCATTCAGCAAACAGGTATTGGAGAACTACGTTTACTTATACCCGCATTAAGACACGTTCAACAATCAAATAGTCAAAAACACATCGTGTTCATCGCCCCACCGCATTTACCGTTCGCTCCAGCATTAAACAAAGAAGGCGTCGACACAAATTCACTCACGATAGTCAGAACCAAAACACTAAAAGACAGCTTATGGGCTGCTGAACAAAGCTTAGTGGCTGACTGTTGTGCTGTTGTGATTTGCTGGACAGGCTCTCATAAGATTGGTAACCGCGATTTACGGAGGTTGCAACTGGCGTCAGAAAACACACACAGTTGGAGTGTCTTATTTAGACACAGTCGCTTGCTAGAAGAACCATCACCATCAGGTTTACGCATTCAATTAAGGTGTAACTCCTACAGTAAACTGGAAATCCACATATTAAAGCAACCACAGAGCTGGGGGGGTCAAAAATGCACTGTCTCGCTAGAGCCTCACTATGAAAACTGGCAACGCCTAGCCGTTGATCTATTGCCCGTTCACACCCCAACTCAACGTGAACCTAAAAAGCACCAGACGCCTATTTCGCCTAAGCAGAATCATAAAGAGGTCACGCACCCGAAAGCATGGAACTCGGCTGTTACAGTAATAGGCTCTCTATCTGCATTAATGACCGTCCATTGAACGTATATGGACAACGTACCATCACAAGCTTGGTTATGCCTGCGCCTTACGCATTTGAGCCTCAATAGCCTTGGATTTAAGCTCAAATCTGATCCGCCCTTAGCCATCAGCTATCAGCAACAAATATGGCAATGTAATTCATCGGCTTTGCAAACTGGCATTAAGATTGGAATGAGCATAAGCCACGCATTAATGCTTAATCCATATTTGCAATTACAAGAACGAGATATTCAATCTGAAAGAAATAAAAGGCAAGAATTAAGTTATTGGGCGTACCGTTTTACATCATTAGTGAGCTTACACAGCAATGATATACTACTACTCGAAATTGGAAAAAGTATTAAATTATTCAATGGCTTAAATCATATTATTCATTTAATCAATCAAGATTTAGATGATTTTGGAATAGCCGCCAATTTAGGCTTGGCCGAGACACCAAAAGCCGCGATAGTCTTAAGCAGAATAAATCATCAGAAACTAGACTGCAGCCATACAGCTTTAACACAAGTAAAACTCGAATATCTAGAGCTGGACAACAAAACCACTCAAGAGCTGCTTCATTGTGGATTTAAAACAGTCAGTGATATTAATACCATTCCTCTAGCTGAACTGGGCTCACGTTTCGGTAGGAATTTCTTAACCTATCTGCAACAGCTTTGGGGTAAATTGGCCGACCCTCAGATTGCTGTTACGCCACCCGAAGCCTTTCACGCTTGTGCTGACTTCGCTGAACCGATTAATAACATCACCTGGATACAACAACAGCTTGATCGCTTATTAGAAAACTTAGAGCACTTTATTACTTCTAGGCAATTGATTTGTCGTAGCTTTACATGGCGATTTTACGGTGAAAATGGCCGTCTGATTAAAACCGTATGCATTGGAGTGAGCGCCCAGCAGAATCTAGGCTCAATATTTAGAGAATTGACTCATTTAAAACTTGAGCGCATAAAACTCAATTGGGAGTTTTCAAGCATCACATTGAGTAGCGACCACTTATTACCGATTCAACTTTTTAATAACGATTTATTCAACCCAACACCCAACCGAGAGCAATTTCAACAGCTATTAGATAAATTGATTAATCGTCTGGGACATTCATCTGTCTTCCAAATAACACAAAGCAATGAGTATTTACCTGAATTAGCCAATCGATGCTCGCCCGCAAACACACAGCAATTTGATAAACCTCCATCCATCATGGGGCCGGTATATGAGGCACAGAGCAAGAGAGCACTTAAAGATGAGCCATTATGGTTACTTGAAAAACCTGAATGCTTAATACAAAATCATCGTTTGCCTACCTTAGAGGGCCCCTTAAACATCATTCACGGCCCTAACCGCATTAGCAGTCATTGGTGGGCAAGGCTGCAAAGCAGGGACTACTTCATTGCTCGACAAAGAAACGGGCGCTTATTATGGATATTTTTTGATCGCGCCAATAAAAATTGGTTCTTGCATGGCTTATACGCTTAGAAGACAAATGCAGCGAAACGATAGGTCGATTACTTAAACTTATTAGGTTGATTAACTCTCAGCATACATCACCGCTCTAGCCAAAATCGGGCTTACGTTTTTCTAAAAATGCGGCAACACCTTCGTGGCCGTCTGCAGAATCGGCATTAGCCGCAATCTCGCGACCTTCAAGTTCCATTTGTGTTTCAAGACCATTATTGAACGACTCCAACAATAAACGCTTAATTGCCGCATTTGAGCCTTTAGCACCTGTAACAAACGACCGTGCTAAGGCATTCGCGTGTGTCATTAACTCACTATCGGCGACAACTCGAGTCACCAAGCCCCATTCCAAGGCTTCCTGGGCATTCAATAAACGATTGGTAAACATAAGCTCCTGAGTCTTGCGCAGGCCAATTAAGCGAGGCAAATAATAACTCGAGCTTCCGTCAGGACTTAGGCCAACATTGCTGTACGCCATGGTAAATTTGGCCGATTCGGCAGCGACTACCAAGTCAGCTGCAACAGCCGCGCTAAATCCAGCGCCAGCCGCAGTGCCATTGACCGCGCAAATTAGAGGTGCGTCCATTCTGGCGAATACCGATAATGCCTTATGCAGCTCATCAGCTATTTGTTTAACTCCTGCCCCGGGGCCCATGGGGGCCGTTTTCATAGCATTAATATCACCACCTACGCAGAAAAACCGGCCGGCTCCTGTGAGAATGACTGCCTTCAAATTAGCGTCGTTGTCACAAAGGGCCGCAGCCATAGCTAACTCAGTAGTCAGTGCTAAATTCATACCATTAGCAGCATCAGGACGGTTTAGAATGATCGTTGCTACTCGATCTTCAACATCGAACAGCAAGGTTTTGAAATTTGTCATAAAGATTTTCCTAAAAGTTAAACCATACCCCTCATTACTACTCGAAGAAGCTATGGTAAATATCTACAATTTTCTACCGAGTCGTTTCTCTACCTGTTTCTTCTCCCAATCGGCATCGAAAAAATTGAACACTTCAAACACTGAGAGTGCGTGAGCAATAATACCAATACCCCAACCGAACAACGACCACCAAGCCCACATATAACCTGGCGTTACAAAGTAGTTCAATACAAATAGGCCGGGAACAACCACTAAAAAGGTCGCTAGGTTGGAATAAAAGCCTTTGACATCGCGAACATACTCAATTGCTCGTTGTTCTTCCCATGTCATGGTTTCTTCTGATTTCATTTCTGTCTCCTGGTGTAAGTTTGAAAGTTCAACATCAAACACAGCGGCGAGCGACTTCAATGATTCTAGGCCGGCTTTCTGACCTCGTTCTAGGCGTTGAATCGTGCGTACACTCAAGCCAGACATCTCTGCTAACTGCTCTTGAGACCAGCCTCTTTGTAACCTCAGTTTTCTAACAATCATTTTATAACTCGTTTACTGTGTAGAGCCTAACTTTAATGAAATCAGCCACTTAGACCACGACAAAATAATGACATCAACACGACAGGCACCTGACTCAGCATCAATTCCTTACCAAAAGCTGACCTCTTGTCTTGGAGAATCATAGTATTTACAGAACAGAGTAGATTCGCATCACAAAATAGAGCTTATTTATCGTTGGTGGGATCATATTTAGCAAACCAACCTAGAATATTATCTACTTTAGCAATTAAACGGCTTGGTCTCGAAGCAATAGAGTGAGATGCCCCAGGAATGCGAATCAATGCAGAGTCCACATTTTGAACCTTTAGTGCGGTGTAAAATTGCTCAGCTTCCCATGCAGGTGTTCGCCAGTCTTCTTCGCCTACCATAACGAGTGTTGGCGTTTTAACGTTACCAACCAATGAAATTGGGGACAAACGCCAATACAGCTCTGGATCTTCCCAAGGCTGTACACCTAACCAATGGCGACTTACAAAACGAGATATGTCAGCTGCTAACGCCATGCTGGTCCAATTTATAACCGGCTTTATGGTAGCCGCTGCAACAAATCGGTCGGTTTTACCAACCGCCCAAGCGGTTAACACTCCGCCACCAGAACCGCCAGTGATAAACAGCCTGTCTTTATCAACGTATTGGCTATTAACCAGCTCATCAACCACACTCATTAGGTCCTCATGGTCATTACCTGGGTAGGCCTTATCAATCAATTGGGAAAATTCCTCTCCGTAGCCGGTAGAGCCGCGCGGATTAACATAAACCGTAACATAACCCTCAGCAGCATAACGCTGAATCTCTGTGGCAAAATATGGGCCATACATCGCGAATGGACCACCGTGTATTTCAAGTAAAAGTGGGTATGATCCATCTGCCTTAAATCCATGAGGCAATGCTACCCAAGCTTCAATTTCGCGGCCATCGTGCCGAGACTTCACCGTTATTTCTTCAAGGCTGGCCATATCTAAATACGGCAGCACATCAGAATTCAAATCCGTAAGTACACGGCTGTCACCATAGCCTTGTTGATAAGCAACTTCCGCCGGGGTACTAGAAGAGCCTTTAGTGTAGGCAATGGTTGGCGTGTTTCCGCCTACTCCGCTGGCCAGTGAAAAACTTCCAGCAGCGTAAGGCCGTCCAAAGGACGTGCCTCCAACATCGTTTGCCATTACTTTAACTTTGCCAGACAAATCAATCACAACCAAATTAATAAAACCTTCAACCAACGCCTGAGCAACCAGCCCCTTACCACTGGGAAGCCATTGAGCGGCTTCAATCGGATGATCGTATTCTGCGGTCAAATTTCGAACATCAGTACCATCTGGCTTCATAAGATACAAATCTGTTTGCTGATAAGCTTTTAGCTCATCGGTGTACCCACGATAGGCAATCCAATTCCCATTAGGTGAAACCATCGCACTGTGATCAGGCCCGTCACGATTTGTGAGCACTTCAATCGAAAGGTCATCAAGGTTTACTTTGTATAATTCACTTTCAATAGGATCAAGCTCAGAGTTTTCGACATCATTTCCCTGAAAAACTAAGCTATCATTACCGAGCCACGCTGGGGTGCTAAAGCTATTGTCGCCAAACGTTACCTGTCGAGGCGTACCGCCTTCGGCACTCACCACAAAGATATGTTCGCTGCCAGGAGTAAGATACCCAGCACCGTCAAAACGGATGGTTAAATCATCAAATACCCTAACTGGTTTAGACCATTCTGAACCTTCAGGCATCGATACTGGCGTTGCAAAAGATGGAGCCTTAGAAGGAACTAGCATTGAAAACGCAATAGATTGGCCGTCGGGTGACCACACCGGAGCACTCGGACTTTGTTCCAACTGGGCAAGGGCAAAACTCTTACCAGTATCATGATACCGAACCCGCAAGCTCGGCCTTCCGTCAACCGATGTCAGATAAATTAATCGATCCCCATTAGGTGACCAGCGCACTGAGGAGCTGGAACCTTCACCAGAAATTAATGGTCTGTGCGTACCCGTACGAGTGTCTAATGACCAAAGATCGCTTCTAACGCTATCGGTGAACTTGTCCATTGATCTGCGAGTGTAGATTACCGTTTTACCGTCCGGAGAAATTTGCGGAGAAGCCGCGTATTCCAGATCAAAAATTCGCTCAGACGTGAATTTTCTAGTGTTGATTAATTCTTCGGCAATCGCGACATTAAAGATCAATATAAATACAGTAGAAAAAGCAGTAAGGATAGAGGATCGTCGAATAGAAATTTGCATAGTAAAAATTAGCTCATTACGTGTTATTTTGGCGCTCACCACACTTCGTCGTTATGCCGAAGCGCAGAGCGATGCGTTTATCTCTTGAATATACGTCAATTGTTGTTTGTTCGCATTTCACACCTGCTATTCAGGTATTTAGTTCCATACTGAGCATAAAAAAGCCCGTGCAAAAAGCGCGGGCTCAATAAAACTCTATTAACTTATAAAGGACCTAGAACGGTATGTCATCGTCAAAGTCAGTCGCTGGCGCAGGCTGAGAAGGAGTTTGCTGAGGCTGGCCGCCACCGAATTGTTGGCCACCGCTTTGTTGTTGACCACTCTGTTGCTGACCTCCTCCAAATTGTTGACCACCTTGTTGTTGATAGCCTCCACCTTGGCCACCCCCCATACCACTTCCCCGAGAATCAAGCATTTGCATTTGATCTGCAACAATTTCGGTTGAATATCGATCATTGCCTTGCTGGTCCTGCCATTTACGTGTTTGCAACTTGCCTTCGATATATACCTTAGAACCCTTTTTAAGGTATTCGCCAGCGATTTCACCTAAACGATTGAACATAACGATTCGATGCCACTCAGTGCGCTCTTGGCGCTCGCCTGTATTCTTGTCTTTCCAACTATCCGATGTTGCTACGCTGATGTTTGCTATCGCGGCACCATTGTTCGAATATCGAACTTCTGGATCGTTACCCAAATTACCAACGATAATTACTTTGTTTACACCTGCCATTATTTACTCCGATTTGCTCATTTTCGCCCTTTCAGACATTAATATATTAACTATGTTCAGCCGATGAATTCTAACGCGCATTCAGTCCTGTGCAAAGCTCACTCGGTAAAAAAGAGAATACAAAACCGGCACCACCAACAGGGTTAGCAATGTCGCGAAGCTTAATCCAAAAATAATACTTATCGCCATTGGCTTGAACATCGCAGTGCCACCCCACACCAGAGGCATCATGCCTAAAACCGTTGTCGCAGTTGCAAGAAATATTGGACGCAGCCGTTGTTTACAGGCATGAGCTATCGCATCTTGGGGGTTTTTATCGAGTTCAAAACGTTCAATATTTATGCGATCAATCAACACAATTGCATTGTTTATAATGATTCCTGACAAGGCGATTATGCCAAGAATGGTAAAGAAACCGAATGACGAACCCGCGAGAAGCAGTCCATTAACAACACCGATAAGCCCCAGTGGGATCGTTATCAAAATGATCGTTGGGCTGCGTAGCGAATTAAACTGAGACACAAGTAACAATAAAATCACCAAAAACGCGATTGGCAACTTAGCGGCAATTGATGCACCCGCATCTCCTGAGGTTGATGCTTCTCCGCCGAGTTCATATGTGTAGCCGTCGCCCCAGCCTGAGGAAAGGTTATCGATCAGAGGCTCTAGTTGGGCTGTAACTTGGGCAGCGTTTGAATCGGCGACCAATTGTACATTAAGAGATAATGTTTTTACCCTATCTCGATGTTCAATAACACCTGCCTCGAATGCTAGACTCACATCAGCAACTTGTCTTAAAGGAACAATGTCACCCGTAGATTGAGAGTAAACACTGATACCATCGAGTTTACTAATATCCTCGCGATCACTGACGTCGGCACGCAAAATGATGGGAACTAAATCATCTTCGTCACGAAATTGAGTAAGCTGCTGCCCCTGCAAATTTGCGCGAAGTGAATAAGCGACGTCATCACTGCTTACCCCCGCTCGTTGAGCGCGTTCTTGGCTCACTTCGACACGTAGTTTTTTACTCGGAAGCCCCCACGAATTTTTTACCGACAACACGCTGGAATTAGCATATAGAAGTTCCGTTACGTTATCCGCTATGCGATATAGTTCATTGATTTTGTCTCCTTGAATACGCACCACGATCGGATACCCAACAGGTGGGCCATTCTCTAAGCGAGATAGTTGCTTGGATAAGTCCGGTTGCGCCTTGGTTAAATACGCTTCGATACCGCTCATCACTTCGTCCACCACCTGCCCGTCTCGAGTGTTGGCGATAAGAAACGCATTAGCCGGATTTTGATTGGGTGGGTTGATGGTTAATGTTAGTCGCGGGCCGCCTTCACCGACAAACGTCATCCAGCTGGCCATAGGCGCGGGTAGGTCTCCTTCTGCTTGGCCATACTCATCTTGTATAAAACGGTCAAGATCTTCGACCATAGCGGCCGTCGTCTCGATAGACGTTCCTAATGGCATTTCTAATTTGGCAGTAAATACTGGGTCTTCCGATGGTTCGATAAAGATTTGCGGCACAAACCGGAGCAATGTTATCGAGATAAAAAAGAGCGATGCGACGATAACAATCGCTAATAGCCGGTTTTTCAACGACCAACTCAAACACTCAGTATAAAACTGATAAAGCGGGCCATCGAGGGCATCTTCTGTTAAGTTTTCTACTTGGGTCTTAACCGCTTTCAGAGATAATAGCGGTAAAAAAGTCATTGCCAAAAACCAAGACACCAATAAAGCGATAGCGACAACATAGAATATATCAGCTGTGTATTCACCAACGGCCGATTCGGCTAAACCAATCGGCATGAAGGCGGCTGCGGTGGTCAGCGAAGAAACTAACAATGGCGTGGCTAATTCTTTACCAGAGTCAACCGCAGCTTGCACAGCGTTCAGGCCAGAATTACGTTTTACCAAAATAGATTCGACAATCACAATGGCATTGTCTACCAGCAAGCCTAATGAAATGATTAGAGCCGCAAGTGAGATTTGATTGATGGTGATCGAAAACACTTGCATAAAGTAAAATGAAATCATCATCGTGAATGGAATCAAGGTCGCCACCACTAAGCCGGTGCGCAACCCCAAAAAAATCAACATCACAACCACCACAATCATTACCGATTGACTCAAACTAGTAACAAAGTTATCGATATTTGTTTCAACTAGGTCGGCTTGAAACCATATTTTTTCTATACTGATTCCCCATGGGTAATTACGCTCCAATTCGGGCATCAACGTATCTAGACGAGCCCCTAATCTGAGAATATCGCCGCCCTCTCGCATCGAGACACCAATCGCCATGGCGCTCTTTCCATTCACGCGGGTCAACTTACTCGGGGGGTCTTCGTAGGCTAAGTAGACCTTAGCAATGTCGGATAAATAGACCAATCCCACTTCTGGTATTGGAATCACGGTGCGACTAATATCGTCAACACTTTCAAAATTACCTGTCGGTTCGAGCGTGATTCGTTCGGTCCCACTGACGATATTCCCACCTGCCGATACGATATTTGCACGGCTAAGGATACCTGCTAACTGCTGTGGAGATAAACCCAACTCAGTTAATGTGGCACTTTTATAATCAATAAAAACCCGTTCTTGTTGGGCACCGTGGATATTGACTTTAGCGACGTCCGGGTCTTTTAGAAGCTCGTCGCGAATTTCATCAGCGATCTCAAGCAGCTCAGTATAATTAAAACCTTCACCGATTAGGCTGTAGACGCTGCCAAATATGTCGCCAAATTCGTCGTTCACCTGCGGTGCTGGCACACCGTCAGGCAGTTCGCTTTGAATATCTTCAACCTTGCGTCTTAAACTATCAAAGATCGGCCTCATATCCGTGAAGCGTTCTTGAAAATTCACTTGAATAATAGACCGACCGGGCAGAGACTCGCTGGTGATAAAATCTATTTCAGGCATCTCCTGAACCTTTTCTTCTATTTTTTTTGTCACCAATAACTCGACTCGCTCTGGACTTGCCCCCTCGAAACGAGTACTGATCACCGCAGTACGAATTGTGAAGCCAGGGTCTTGCTGTTTAGGCAGGCTGAGAAACGATGAGATACCTGTAATAAACAACGCCAAAACAAACACCAGCAGTGTTCGATTATTGTTAATCGATGTCTGAGTTAGATTCATCTGAATTACCTAGGCGACTAAAACGAGACTAATAAGCCTTCTCGAACAAAGGACACGCCAGCCACAATGACTCGGTCCCCGCTGGATAAACCGGCTGAAACTTCTATACCACCGGTCTGCAACTCTCCCAAACTCACCGCTTTTTTACTTACCGTACCTTCTGACTCCAATTCATTCGCTGACAAAGGATTAACGACATACACAAATGACCCTTCCGCACCTTGTACAACGGCGGATAATGGCAGTAAATAATCACGATTCGATTCAGCGGTATTCTCGAACGAAACTGACGCGGCTAAACCTGGGCGTATGTCTTTACTATTATTTCCATCAACCAAAATCGTCACTGGAAAAGTAGACCCTAGCCCACTTGCGCCAACCCCTACCTCGATCACCTTTCCTGAAAAAGCGGTATCAGCAATCGCATCAAACTTAATACTAGCAACTTTACCATTGGAAAAGTCCCCAATCACGCTCTCTGGAACAGCAACCTCAATTTCAAGCTCGTCGCTGCAATTTACACGTGCGACTTCAGTATTGGTGGACACGTTCTCATTTACCGCAACCGCGATTGAGTCGACCACGCAATCTACGTCGACCGTCAATTTGGTATATGACAAATTCAATTCAGCTAGCTGCAATGATTTTCTTGCTGCTCTTAATTGCGCAGCGGCGGAATCAGAACTTGCTCTCGAGGAATCTAAGTCGCCAAGAGAGGCATTATTATTAGCATACAAAGCTCGGGTTCGTTGGTAAGCTGAGCGAGCATTTCGCGATGCTGCGCGGCTTTGTTCGACCGTGGCCTGCGCCTGTTGCAATTGCAAATCATACGTAGAAGCGTCTAGACTCGCGATGATAGTACCAGCGTCTATTCTGTCACCCACATTGGCCGGCACTCGAGCGACCGTACCACTGACTTTAAAACTCAGCCGCGACTCTTGCGCAGAGCGACTAACCCCCGAAAACGTCTTTAAATTCGCCGTGGCATCGTCATTTACCACGATCGTTCGAACCGGTCGTACGACTATTTCATTTTCAACTTCCGCTTCGCTGCACGCTGTCAATCCAACAGCGGAAAATATTAAGGCTACAAAAAAACGTTGCTTGATTAGGTCTGTTATCGCTAAAGGGTTCATAGTGGGCCCACCTGCAATCTAATTTCTTCGCGGATTTCCCGCTTTTCTTCTTCACTCATTAGAAATTCATAGACTCCAATCGCGCGTTGCATTTCAATGCTTGCCCGAAAGAAGCCAATATTCGCTTGAACTTCCGCTAGATTGGCGCTGATGCTAGCGTTTTGCGCATCCAATAAATCAACCACTGGTACAGCCCCTTTACTATAAGAGTCTGTCACAAGCGATAAACTTTTTGATGCAGCAACCGCAGCGTTACTGCTGAATTCCAGATTAAATAAACTGGTAATCACAGTATTCATACTGGCTCGTAAGGATTGAGAAATATTTTGCTTTAATGCCGCTAGCTGATTCTCCAGCTGCGCTAATTCTAATTCACCACGCTTGGTCAACGACCGAGTTTGGCCGCCTTGATAGAACGGTATTCGAGCATTCAACATCAATTGCCAATCCCGATCATCGGTCTCACCCGTTTGTATGGAGCTGCTGTCAAGGTTCTCTGAGACTTGGCCCGTAACATTAACCTCAGGAAGCCAATTGCGCCGTTTTAATATTTTTAATTCTCTCTGCTTTGCAGCGATGATCGAATCCAATCTCTTTATCTCAGGCGTATTCTCAAACGATTTTTGCAAGCCAAACTCGTACATTCTTTCAAATGTATCGGTGTTATCCATTAGCTTAAATATCTCGTCGACGCTATAGACCATTGAGTTGTCGAGATCGATAGGGATAATTTCTAACTGCTCGGTTATGTCTCTGTTTAGAATTCTATTAAGATTCTGCTTCGTAATTAACACGTTCGAGAAACTATCAAACACCGCTGCTTTACCATTAGAAACTTGTGTTTCCCAGCGGTACTGATCGGCCGAAGATGATACACCAATGGTTACTCGATCTTCAGCAAGCTCAAGATTCTTCTCAGAAAAGCCCAGGTTTTCCTGTTGAATAGCGGCGACCGACTCCGCTTGCAACACGTCTGCCATCGCTAAGCTTGCTTCTCGAATAACATCGAGCTGTGCCTCACGATACTCAGCTGAACTGGCTGCTGTTAATAAAGACTGTATTGTGTAGTTGCCAAACTGAGCATCAGAGAACACCGTCTGACTTAATTGAATATTTGCATCGGTTGATTCGTCAGCTGCGAACCCTGATAACACCAATGCAGAATCATCTTTACGCCGTAGAAGACTCGCGTTTGCAGTGAGTTGAGGTAAAAGCGCACCTCGGGCTATGGCTCGCTCATTATTTTGTAAATCGAAGTTATAGCGAATGTTTTTTAAACTCAAGTTTTGCTTTAAAGCTCGTTCAGTTATTTGCAGCAAATCCAAGCGGTCGGATTCCTCGCCAATACCAAAATTAATCACGTCGGCGTCGACTAGTACTTTGAAGTCAATGGCAATCCCTAATTTACTTGCTGTACTTTCATTAATAGTGAGTTTTTCTCTAGTCTCAACCAAGACCGGTTGTTGACTCGCCGGTTCTCCCAGCATGACGGCTTGCATGTTGAGTGCATTTCGCCTTGCGGCAAACTGATACAAAGACTGATTTAGTGGGGTTGCTAACAAGCCGTATTGAATCAGGTTTTCTTCTAGATAACTAAATGTTGGAAGCCCTCGATCCGTCAATTCTGAAATAAAGCTAGGTAATTGGCTGCGTGGAAACCGCGGTATGTAACCGATCATTACTGCATCCACATCACTGGGAATTCGACGTAATATATCGTGATCGATACCATCGTGAGAGACCATTTGTAAGCGCAGGTCATCGTTTTCTTCAATCCGTTCAATCAACTCTGGTGGTAAAACACGAAACAAAACCTCGTCACCGATTATCGCGATATTATTAAATCGTACTACGTCTCTTAGTTGTTCTACGGTTTCTACAAATTCCGAACTATAGCTTAAATAGTTCAAGTTTCTCTTATTAGATATGCCGTTATCTCCAGCGGTCGCCTTAAACGGTGCTTGCGCTAGTTCTCGCTCAACAACGAACGGTAGAAACGTAGGCTTGGGGAAGCTTGCTCGCTTGACGACAATCTGATTTGCCGCCACACCTAGCACCAACAGCATGTCTACCCTTGGGTTTCGATAAATTTCATCGAGCTGGTTTTGATAATTATTCGATGACCAATCGATTTTGTAATCAAGGAAACGCAGATCAAAATCGGCTTGAGTGAGCGTTTTCAACTCATTAATATGGCGTAAACGAACACCATTATCGTCACCCGGTGCAGCGTCTTCGAGTAAGGCAATAGTCACACGCGGTTTTGTTTGAGCACTCGTCTGGTTTGTCGATAAAATTAGCGTTGTTATCAAAAGTAAAATTAGTGACAGCTTGCTTACGACCAGCCTTGGGCCGCTAATTTTAAGAAAGATCTGTAATATGTGCATCGGTTAAATGTAACATGTGATCGGCGTTCGACCATTAACATTTTTAAGTGCGGCCAAACTCTAATGCATAATAATTTTTTCTAATGCTTGATGATCGAGGAGTTCCTTGTCAACCTTGAGATATGCCGTTGATTCGCCTTCTATAATGATCACCTCTTCAACGCCAGTCACCGTTTCAAGCATCGATTTACAATCCATTCCTGCAGCGTGATTAACCGTGACAACTAAACTATCTAATAATCTTAATTTTGGAGCACTATAGACTAGCCAAACCCAGGCTAAAAGCATGAATGCACACACGATAAAGACCGCCGCGACTCCAATATTTCCATATATAATGCCGCCAACAAAGCCACCAAAGAAGACGCCTAAAAATTGGAATGTATTGTACACCCCCATTGCAGACCCTTTACAAGCGGCGGGCGCGAGGCGCGACACCATAGAAGGAAGCATGGCTTCGAGGAGATTGAAACCCCAAAAGAAGAAAAACATACACAGGGTTAAGGCCATTACACTGCTCGGGCCTCGCATTAACAAAATCTGTGCGAATAACAAAATGGAAATGGCCGAAAGGAATATTCGAATTAGCAATTTCTTACGCGATGACAAAATAATCATCGGCACCATAAACACAATAGAACCAAACAATGCTGGAATATAAATCTGCCAATGATCTCTTGTTTCTAAACCAAGTCGTTCCAACATGATAATTGGTACAACTACAAACATCGCCGTGAGTACAAAGTGCAGAATAAAGATCCCAAAATCAAGCCGAATGAGCTGAGGATTTCTTAATAGCTGCAACATCTTAGCAGGAACCGCCTTTACCTCTAGGTTGCGGGTCTGAACTGGAGTGGGAACCACCTTGACGATTAACACCATAGAGCCAACAGCCAGTACTGCGGTCATAATAAATAGGCCTTGAACACCGATAAAAAACTCTAACCAAGGCGAGGCGATCAGGGCTAGCAAAAAGGCAAACCCGATGGTCATACCTATCATCGCCATCGCTTTTGTGCGCTGATTTTCTCTAGTTAGATCACTGGTTAGCGCGAGTACCGCAGCGGCGATAGCGCCAGCGCCTTGAAGCGCCCGCCCAATAATCACACCTTCGATGGTGTCCGCAAACGCCGCCATCAAACTCCCGATAGCAAAAATAGCCAGGCCCGCTAATATCACCGGTTTACGACCAACCTTGTCCGACATGATGCCAAACGGTATCTGGAAAATCGCTTGCGTAATACCATAGACTCCCAATGCTATGCCCATTAACATAGGCGAGGCATTAAGCTGTTCGGCATAAATCGATAGTACCGGCAAGATCAGGAATAAGCCAAACATTCTCAAGCCGTAAACTGAGGCAAGAGCGGTTATTGACCGTCTCTCTAAACGATTCAAACCGGATTTATTCAGTATTGATTCTTTCACCGTCTCTATTAACCAAAAACTATTTGTCGAAAAGGGTTTGCCTTACATCAAGTAAGTCAAAAAGTGATATCGCTTTGAGCGTATGACAAGTATATTAACA
>CAYQVT010000017.1:11504-29651 GCA_964420885.1 uncultured Gammaproteobacteria bacterium | reverse complement strand
GGCGTCATCATCCAAACTGTCACCAAAACCCTGATATGCCACGTCGATAAACGGCACCAGTTCTCGTTCAGCAAGGACCTCGACCACGGCATCCCATTGCGGCTGGGTTAAATCAGCACCAGTAGGGTTATGACAACAACCATGCAACAACACCACATCACCTTTAGGAATGGTGTTGAGTGAACTTAGCATCGCTATGAAGTCTACCCCGTGCGTTTCAGCGCTGTAATAATCATAACTCTTTAAAGTAAGACCAGCGCTTTGCAATAATGGGAAATGATTCGCCCATGTGGGGTTGCTCACCCACACCGTGATATTGGGGTTAGACTGCATTAAGAGTTCGGCGTTCATTCTCAAGGCGCCGCAGCCTCCTGGGGTCATCACCGTCGCCACCCGATCACCCAATTTACGGACAAGGTCATCACCTAGTAAAAGCGAGGTAATTTGCTTCACAAACGCTGGATCGCCAGCCTGGGGAGCATACGCCTTGGTCGTTTGCTCATCGAGTAACGCTTGCTCGGCTTTCTTTACCGCAGTAAATATGGGTGTTGAACCATTCGCATCTTGATAAACGCCTACTGACAAATTAATTTTGTCTATATTGTTATCCTGCTGAAATGCTTGATTGAGACCTAAAATGGGATCTGCGGGAAGGTTTTTTAGTTGCTCGAACATGAGATTGTCTAATAGCTCGCGAAGTTAGTAAGTAAATGGGTAATTGAAATAAATCATTGCTGATTAGTCGATATCTTTATTCCGAATTAGGGTGCTGAGAAGTGGCTTCAGAGATATCCGAATTGTCGTCTGGCGTTATCCGTTTAATTTCAGATAAATACTTAAACAATAATCGATAAGACTTAGGAGGCTTGTTACGCTTTTTCTCAGACACAGAATTACGAACCAATTGTCGAATATGCTGTCTATCGATCACAGGGAATTGGTCAATTAACTCAGTCAATAATTTTTCATCGCCATCAATCAGACGATCTCTCCATTGTTCCAACTGATGAAGTTCAGCGGTTTGTTGCTTAGTTGGTTGTTTTTGCCGAGAGAGTTCTAACTGAATGGCGTCGACATCCTCATGAATCATTAGACTGGCAATTCGGCGAAGCTGACGCTGTAACGCGCCACGTTGGAAGCGCTGACCATCTTTAATAGCCTCGCGCATTGTGTCACTTAAAGGAACCTTGTTAAGCGCAGATAGCGGCAAATCAATGAGCTCTTTACCCAGTTGATTCAAAACCTTAATTTCTCTTTTGAGTTCAGTTTTGTTTGGCCGAATTGCGTATTCTTTTTCGCTCATAAGGCAGTTTGACGGCGTCAATAATGGCTAATAAAGTTATTAGAATTATGCGCCCGGGAACCATCCTTTACCAGTCATTTCGCGATAATCACGCCTCATATTATCGTCCGCCTAAAAATCGGCTAGATTTTACGTTTTGCGTTTTGTGTTTCGTCGAAAAAGACTTCTATACGTGTACCGACATCTGTCTCGCTTTCAACCTCGACAATCCAATTAAAACGATTTGATAGACGTTTCACAATCGTAAGCCCTACTCCGTAGCCTTTGCGGTCTGTTTTACCCGATTGTTCGGCACGATAATATGGCTGAAATATCTTCTTTATTTGTTCGCCACTCATACCGATACCGGTATCTTCGATCACCACGGAATGTTCCTTGATAGTAATGGTTATCGAACCTTCGTTGGTATACAAAACTGCATTTCGTATCAGGTTTCCCAGTACAATTGCAACGACCTTGCGTGCGGTAAAAATCTCTAAAGGATATTGTTCATCGATTTCTATTGTTAACGGTTTATCGTCTAAATAGATATCAGCGCTTCTAATTTCCCGTTCGACGATGTTGGCAATAATGGTTTGCTCGTCTTCAAATTCTTTATCTGTCTCACGAGCCAATATTAAAAACGCGTCAATTAATTCTTCCATATCTCTAGCAGAGCCTTTAATTCGAGATACGTATTTCTTCGAATATTCATCAAGGTCTTGCTCAGCAAGCAACAAGTCGCTGGCCATCTTAATGACGGTAAGAGGGGTACGAAATTCATGACTGGCATCTCTAGTAAAGGCGCGTTCGCGCTCGACGAAGCGCTGAATTCGCCTTGAGTAAGATGAAAATGACGTTACAAGCTTCTCTACTTCCCAATCTACGTCGCCCGGAATATTAGATAAGTCTTCTAAACTGGCATCAGCGTGCGCAGGATCAAAGCGATCAAATTTATTCGCTAGCCAGACAATTGGGCTAAGAAGGTAATTTGATTCACGGTATACCCACCAAGCAGTCGTGTAAATTAGCGCCAAAACAATAGTTAACGGAAACACTCCGAAGTAGAGCGCCAATCTCAGCACGCTCTCGCCGTCGAACAAAAGATAAAGCCGTTCACCATTACGTTCAGTTGTATACATCAGCGAATGGGCCGTTTGACCGTGCATTTTTTGAAACCCCAAACCATATCCCTGCAGCGGTTTCGGCAAGCCAGCACTCGAGCCCTCGGCAGTAAGATAGCCTTTTAAATTTTCGGTATTAGGAGGCTGAAAATTCGGATTCTGGGCGTAGCTTTCCCAGAAATGATTGGATTCGCCAGTAAGGCCTTCTCTGACTAAAAACTGTTCGATGACAACACTGGCAAAACCAATGCTTAGCACCGCTACTAATCCAATCAAGCAGGCTTGCAGAGTCATTTTGCGACTCAGTTTGCTGCGAACCGTGGATTGACGTAGGTCTTTCTTCGATTTCACTCAGCTGTCCTTGTTTGTGGAATTCGCACTATCATTTTCTTGTAGTTCAGTATTGCAGACCGTGGCCCATCTGATTGAAATCAGTTAGGCCCGGTTTAGATACAGGCCTGTTAGGGTGCGTCTCCTATTCGATATCCACGCGACTGAATCGTCTGTAATAAGGCTTGATCAAACGGTTTGTCTATTTGTTTTCTTAGGTTATACATATGGCTGCGCAAAGTATCGCTATCAGGCAATATATCACCCCATATTTCATGCTCGAGTTGGTTGCGACTGACCACCTTAGGTGACTCCTTCATTAAAATTGTAAGAATCTTTAATCCGATTGGTGATAGATAAATTTGTTGGTCCGAGCGCTTAACTTCTAAGGTACCTGTATCGAGCTCCAGATCGCCAACACTGAGAACTTCTTGTTGTGCAATCTGGCCTTTACGTCGCATCAAAGCCTTAATACGTGCTTCCAACTCAAGAATTTCAAATGGCTTCACAAGATAATCATCGGCCCCCATTTCAAGCCCGTTTACTTTATCCTCTAAAGTATCACGTGCGGTTAACATCAGAATGGGAGTCCCGACTTTGGCTTCTTCGCGTAGTTTGCGACACACATCCAGACCGTCCATTTCAGGCAGCATTAGGTCTAAGAGTATGATGTCGTAGTCGTGTTGACTGGCTAAGTTATACCCCATGCGGCCATCACTGGCATAATCGAGTTCGTAATCTCTACGCTCGAAGTAGTCATATAACATCTCAGCAATGTCTTTATGATCCTCAATAATTAAAACGCGTGTACTATTGGTCATGGGTCGTTAAAAGTTCTTTATAATAATTCAAGTCTAGGCAAGTAACAGTGAGGTAAGTGTGAACGAAAACCACCTGCAAGGCCTTGTATTTAATAGATTTAGAGTACCGTTTTCATTAACTATTATAGCAAGCTTGTCGGCATGTGTGTCCACGCAAAAGCCGCTCGTTAATTCGAGTAAAAGTACACTTATTCCCGATCTTATTTGCCAATCCGCAGCTCAATACAAAGACATGGTGATCGGCGATGGTCAATGCGTGAGTTTAATTAAACGATGTAGCGGCGCACCCAACACCGACCTTTGGCGCCCTGGCGAGTCGGTTTTAAGCTCGATGTTACCTCGCGGGACTATCATTGCCACCTTCGAAAATAATCGATATCCCAATAGAACAGGACATCACGCAGCAGTCTATATAGAGCAAGATAGTTCCGGAATTTGGGTGTGGGATCAATGGCAAGGTAAAGCGGTGCACAAGCGATTAATTCGAATCCGGGACGATAACGCCAGCCCAGCAAACACGGCCCAAGCCTATAGAGTTGTACGCCTAAAATAACACTCGCTTACGCTGATTTCTTCTTGACTTTCTTCACTTTACGCTTAACCGCTGTTTCTTCTTCAGTGATGGGGGCACTCACTCTTACACACAAACCAGGACTATTATCGGCAAATGACAAATTCAACTTATGTAATTTAAGCACCGCAAACACAAGCGCTAGCCCGAGTCCACTTCCTGGTGTCGTGCGGCTTTGATCAAGACGATAAAAACGTAGAACTACCTTTTCGTGCTCTTCTTGAGGAATACCTGGGCCATTGTCAGCGATCTCAACGTGCCAATTACTTCCCTCATTTACAGAACGAATAGTGATAACACCTTGATCAGGCGTATATTTGATCGCATTGTCGATTAGATTGGCAAAGGCTTGAAACAGCATGTCACGATCAGCCGAAATTTCCATCGTTTGGCTTAGTTCAACATTTAAATTCTGACCTTTTTCCTCAATCAGAGGTTCATACAACTCTAGTAAATCGTACAAAACCGAGTTTAGATCAACCGACTTGAATCCCTTGCGTTGCTCACTGTATTCAATTCTAGCGATACGCAACAAGGCATTAAACGTGGCGAGCAAACCGTCGGCTTCATGAATAATCTGATCGACCGCGAGCTCTTCTTGCGCTCTACCAGCGACTTGAAATTTCAGTTCCTCTACCCTATTCTTTAAGCGTGCCAATGGTGTTTTAAGATCGTGAGCGATGTTATCAGACACCCGCCGTACACCTTCCATACCATGCTCGATTTGATCGAGCATGCTGTTAAGATTACCCGCCAATTCATCAAATTCATCACCGGTGCCGCTGGTAATAATTCGGCGCCTGAGATCTCCTTGCATAATTTTGCGGCTGGTCTGGTTAATCGCGCCTAAGCGGCTACTTAATGTACGCCGCATCATTAGCCCCCCGATGATGCCCAGCGCTACGGTCAACAATAACCCCCAAATAAGTGCGCGACCGACTAGGGCCTTTAGCGTACTCAGGTCTTTCATTCCTTGGCCAACCAACAAGTTATATCGATTGTCCAGCAATACCGCTCTCGCCCTGGCACCGAATTCCTTATCATCTTCATCACGAAGATGGCTAAGTCTGAAATCCAGCCAGCCACCTTTGCGGTCAACCGCCACTCGCGGCCAACCGGTCATATTACTGACCAGCGGTTGGAACTGATAATCGGCTAACAAATACAGGGTTGAGTCACCCGGCCGAGGCTGGACGCGCTCAGATAATAGGGTGACTAAACCAGGGTAGCCTTTGCGGTTATAAACATCCGTGAGTTCCTGAATCTCAGTATTAATATCAACATCGGTTTGATTGGTCTTATAAACAATCGTCGACCAATAGACAAAACCTAAGATAATCGAAACAGAAAGACCAAACAGTAAAACATAAACCAGCGTTATCCGAAACGCTGAGCTTTTAAATGGACTAATCTGGTTCACTCAACATATAACCTGCGCCGCGCACCGTATGTAATAAAGAAACTTCAAACTCTTTATCGATCTTACCACGCAGCCGGCTGATGTGAACATCAATAACATTTGTTTGCGGGTCAAAATGGTAATCCCAAACTTTTTCCAGCAACATAGTCCGAGTGACAACTTGACCACTGTGGCGCATCAAATACTCTAACAAACGAAATTCTCGAGGCTGTAAATCAACCTTCTGGTCATTTCTACGCACCTCCCGCTTCAACAAGTCCATTTCCAGATCGGCAACTTTCAATACCGTATCTGGCGATTCAGGTTCAGCTCTACGCACCAGTGCTTCAATACGAGCTTGTAATTCTGAAAAGGCAAATGGTTTCACCAAATAATCATCTGCCCCTGCCTTTAAACCAACTACCCGATCGTCAACATCACCTAATGCACTTAGCATTAAAATCGGCGTGCGATTGCCACTACCTCGCAAGGTGCGAGTCATGGTAACCCCATCGACTTTAGGAAGCATACGATCGGCGATAATAGCCTGATAATCGGTTGAGTCAGCCATCAACAGCCCTTCTCGACCATCGGCGGCGTGGTCAGCGATATGCCCACATTCCGTTAAACCTTTAACAATGTACTTAGCGGTTTCATTGTCGTCTTCTACGATCAGTACTCGGATCATACTTTTCTTATTCATATTTTGTTTCCGTCCATTTTACGCTATTTAGGATTTCGCTCCCACTAATTGTGTCACTTTCAAACAGCTTTTAAGAGACATAGCGAGAGCGCGTTTCGCGAATTAATCTAAAGCACTAATCCAACTTAAATACCAGAAAGCCTGGGCTACCACGGCGGTTAATCAATACCGCAACTGAATCTTGCTCATCCTTCTTTGCCGCTTTCAGTACTTTGGTAACTTGCTCTGGGCTCTGAATGTCTTTATCGCTGCCAAACTGGACGATCACATCTCCGGTACGAATATTGTTTTTCGCCGCAGCTCCGCCTCGTTCCACCGACGTTATCAACACACCTTCAACGCTGTCGGCGATGCGATATTGCCGACGATTGGCGTCACTTAATGTAGCCATTTCGGCACCTAGAAGTTCGTCCATTTCCGGTTCACTTTGCTCTTCAGGCTCTCTGCTTGCTACTTCTTCATCGTCAGACGGGAACGGCTCGGTTTTTATGGTAATGGTTTTCACCTTACCATCGCGCCAAACCTTCATTTCATAGTTCTTGCCTACCTTTGATTGAGCAACTTCTTTGGGCAGATTACGCATTTCTTTAATCTTTTCGCCGTTAAATTCCAACACAATGTCACGCGCTTCTAGACCGGCTTTTTCAGCAGGTGAATCGTTCATTACACCCGATATTAATGCGCCTTCTTCATTCGGTCTGTCCAGTAACTCAGCAAGTTCTTTTGATACTGAGCCAATCGAGACACCAATCCAGCTGCGCTCAACCTCTCCTGAATCTTGTAATTGGGCAATAACGCCCTTAGCCAAACTCGCTGGGATTGAAAACCCGATTCCCACGCTTCCGCCGCTAGGTGAATAAATCATTGAGTTAATTCCAATCACCTGACCTTGCATATTGAATAACGGGCCGCCTGAGTTACCACGATTAATCGCGGCATCTACCTGAATGAAATCGTCATAGGGGCCTGCTTGAATATCACGACCAATTGCCGAAATGATGCCGGTGCTCGCTGAACCACCTAGCCCAAAAGGATTGCCAATTGCTAACACCCAGTCTCCTACACGAGATTGTTCATCGTCGCCCCATGGAACAAACGGAAGGTCGTTCGCATCTCGGAGTTTGAGCACCGCTAGATCGGTTTTAGGGTCACTGCCTTTGATATCGGCTTCGTATTCGGTACCATCGGTTAACGTAATAATGATCTTGTCGGCACCATCAATTACATGATGATTAGTAACCATATAACCATCTTCGCTGATGATAAAACCTGAGCCGATACCTAAAGGCCTAGTCTGCTTATCAGCATCTTCGATTTCATCCTCTGGTTCCTCAAGCTCTGGTTCGCTTCGACGAGGGTCTGTTCGCCGACGTTGACCAAAGAAATCCTCCAAGAAATCTTCTAAGCCCTGGGGCCCTCTGAAATTCCGCCCATTTGGGCTGCCTCGTCGATTAAATCTTTGGCGTTCGATGAAACCAGCCGTTGCTACGTGAACAACGGCTGGGCTTACGTCTTCGATTAGATCGGCAAAACCATTTGCGGGTGTCCATGGCACGGTAGAATTAACTGCGGAGCTGGCACGAGGAGTTATTAACGCAGCTTGTGCAGGCACCGTTGTGCTTAAATTTGATGCCGGGGCGGCTTTATGGCCCTCACCGGTCTTATGTCCATCTGCATTTGCTTGAATAGATATCACTACAGCGGCCGAGATAGCGGCAACCGATGTCCATTTAAGAATCGGCATGAACGAGTTTGACATTGTTTTGAACATTAATTTCTCCAAAAAATCATTGAATTCGCAGGTTCTTTTATTTATTTATCAAATTTGAGACCCAACATTACTTATAGGACAAGTGCTAAACAAAAATCCTGACAAGGAGATAGTAAGGGTGACTTGATTACCCTCAAGTGAACGGCTGATTACGTTTTAGTAATAGGTCGAATAAAGGCCAACTTGCGTGTCAGACGTCTACTAAAAACCTCTTTCAGCAAAATACATATAGCCCCACCCGTCGATTTAATCTGTCAAATGTCCAGAATATGCAATCATTACGGTTTCCTTACCGGTACTATTTATCAGTAAAAACAGCCGAAATCAGTCGATCAACGAATTCGGCTGCTTACTTTTATGTTAAGACTCCAGAGTAAAGCTGAGGCCGGCGTTGTCTTCTAATCGTTTGATCAACTTATCACCCATCGCTGGCGCGGTGGTCCAAATACCACCTGGTGTTTCGGTGGCGTCCTTGAAAAGGCAAATGGCACTTTCAGATATCATTTTTGATGTTGATCCGTATCCTGGATCACGGTCGCCTTTGACACCTAAAATCATAGTGCCCCCGTCAACGGTATTACCTATGTACATGATGTCGTAGAATCCGGTCTCGCGTTCCTCCTTACTTGGCCCTTCACCTGGTTTCGGCGCATCGGGACCGGCCATTGGATTCGATGTCGCTACATGCGTCGCAATGGCTTGACCTTTCTCCCCATCGCCCGTCAACATCATTTCGTCATACGTAAACTCCTCTCCATATAGATGACCGAGCAAGGCATTACTGCGATGTACATTACGTGTATTAATTGCCGCCATTACAAACGGTGCAACCCAGCTTTTTAGTTCTTCAGAGTAAATAACTTTATCTCCATTAGGCTGTTTCACACCCTCAAAGCCTGGTACTAAGGAATAATGACTTATCGCCAGCTTAAAAATCTCAGGGTCGCTCTTGGCCGCTTTGACCGATTCGGTCAAGCTAGCGGCCGTACCACCTGAAAAAGTACCTTTCATACTGCGTACGCGGCCGCTTATATGCTTACAAGGGCTGCCAGTTTTCTCTATAGCCAGTTGTTGCAAACGGAAAATCCCTAAGTCTGATGGAATGGAGTCAAAACCACAGGAAAATACGATGCGAGCACCTGACTTTTTAGCAGCCTCCTCGTGCGCATCTATCATGTGACGCATCCAGACCGACTCTCCACATAAATCGACGTAATCGGTGCCTGAATTGGCGCAAAGGCCAACCAACTCAGACCCGTAAATTTGATAAGGCCCAACCGTAGTGATAATTGTCTTAGTGCTATCTACCATGGCTTGCATGGACGCCGTATCATTAGAGTCGGCGACGACCAAAGGTGTGTCGGCTGGTAAATTCATTTCATCACGAACCGACTCGAGCTTTGCTTGACTGCGCGCTCCCATTGCCCAACGAACCTTGTCACCGTTGCCATAACGCGAATCAAGATATTCAGCTACTAGACGACCGGTGAACCCAGTAGCACCGTACACTACGATATCGAATTTTTTATCTGTCATTTTTCTTCCTAAGTTGAATTTAGATTGCAGGTTCTAAGAGGCACCCGCGAGGCCGGCTAACGTAACACCAAAGAGAATAAGCAGTGTGAGAGCACCGATTAAAAAGAAACCGAGGCGAAGTGGAACAGCATTGCTCGTAACATGTACGATTGCATGAATCCAACGCGACACAACAAATACCCAACAAAGCACTAGAGCAAAACTAGTTACTGCATTGATATTAAAGAGAATAATACATAACACATAGAATATTACTGGCAATTGAAACTGGTTTGCCAATGCATTAGACGTTAACACTACCGGTAAAGACCACGCGGTGTTGTCAATTGCGGCTTCGGGCCTACGTAAGCCAGCTTTTCTGTCAGACGATTTACGCTTGGCATTCAACAACAGTACGAAAATCGGTATAAGAAGTGTTGCCATTACTGGCCAGAAAATTTGAATTGATTTCATATAATCCCCCTAAATGAATTATCGAGAACGGCACAATGTCCGCGATTAACTGATGTACTTAACGAACTAACGTAGCGGCACTTGTGACAAGGCCTGACTTAGCAATTTAGAGGTTATATCAACCACGGAAATTACATCGTTGTAGGCCATTCGTGTGGGCCCTACCACACCCAAGGTCCCTAAGATTTTGCCATCAACTTGATAGGGGCTAGCGATAACGCTGCATTCACCCAGAGCGCTATAGCCAGACTCTTCGCCAATGAATACGCTGACGCCATTAGCCTTAAGGCTTCGATCAAGTAAATCGAGTAAATCTCGTTTGGTCTTAAACGCATCGAAGAGCTTCTGTAGAGTCTCAATTTGACACAAATCTGGAACATCCAATAGTTTTTGCTCGCCACTTAAGACCACGTCCCCCTGATTAGACGCCTCTTCTTCAGAGATAACTCGACTCGCTGCTTGTATCGCTTCGGTGTTGAGTTGATGCATTTCATCATTGTCTTGGCGCATATCCTTGATTAATAACCGCCGAACATCGTCCAGAGTATTTCCTTTATAGCGACTATTGAAAAAATTTGCCGCCGAGGTCAACTCAGAGTCGTTGAAACTACCTGCCGTATTCAATACTCGGTTTTGTACTCGACCGTCCTCGGTAACTAAAATCGCTAACAGACGCGATTTTGACAACCGCATAAATTCCAATTGATGAAAGCGCGTCATCGATTGGTTTGGCAATACCACCACGCCGGCAAATTGAGTTAATTCAGATAAAACATCCGATGCGTGCGCCAACAGCGCTTCAGGATCGGTTTCTTGCTGAAAGCGTTCAGATAACTGACTGACCGCGGCACGGGTAAGTGTCGATGCTTCAACCATGCTATCAACAAAGAGACGATACCCCTGAGAGGTTGGGATTCTACCGGCTGATGTATGCGGTGCGGTAATAAGCCCCAGTTCCTCGAGGTCAGACATCACATTGCGCACCGTTGCGGAGCTAACGCCTAGTTGCGGTAACTTCGATAATGTGCGAGAGCCCACGGGTTGACCTTGCTGAATGTAGGTTTCAACCAAATTCTTTAGTACATTCTCAGCTCTATCGTCTAAAGTCATTGATTTTTATGTACCCTTGTTAGAGAAACTATTTCGTCTTTATTTAAATTCACCCACCATTGGCGAAACGGAACTGGATGCGAGAAACGTCCATTTACTGGACAAGCCCTGCTCAAATTAGCGACAATGCAGGGCTATCAATCATAAATCATATTTCACATGTTTAAAACTATTGGCGTGTTCGGTAAATATCAAGACGCAAGTGTTGAAAAACCGGTAAAAAAACTAACGTCTCACTTAGAAGCGAAAGGTCTAAAGGTTAAGTTAGGTTACAACACCGCATCTGAAATTGTCAGGAGCCTTCCGCAGGAGCTAATGCATGAAGAATTACATCAAGATATCGATTTAGCCATTGTCATAGGTGGTGACGGTACCATGTTGCACGTCGCTCGCCGTATGGCGGAAGTTAGTGTTCCAGTAGTTGGTGTTAATTTAGGCAGACTCGGTTTTCTAACAGATATTCCTCAGGCCGATATGTTGGATCAAATCGACGAAATTCTTGCAGAAAATTATGAGGTCGAGCATCGCATGATGCTTAAGGTAGAGGTGTACGACAACAATGAGATGGTGCATCAACAAACTGCACTAAACGACATAGGAATCGGGCGCCATTCTTTAGAAAAACTAATCAATTGGCAAGCCCATGTTAATGGTAATTTTCTGACCGCAGCGCGTTCAGATGGGGTAATAATATGCACTCCAACGGGGTCTACCGCCTATGCGTTATCTGCCGGTGGCGCTATTATCCACCCCGGCACCGACGTTATCTCGGTAGTACCTGTGTCGCCACACACCTTGTCGCATCGGCCAATTACTCTACCCGCCGCATCGGAAGCGTGTTTTTCCATACACAATCGCACCGAAAACTGCGCTCATGTTTCTTCGGATGGTCTAATCGGTTTTAATCTAGCCGGCCACGAAATTGTTAAAATCAGTCGTTCCGAACATTCAGTTCAGCTAATTCACACCCGAAGTTACGATTATTTTGCCATGCTCAGAGCTAAATTAGGCTGGGGCGGCGCCCAAGAATCTCGATAAAAGGTTTATACTTAGGTAATGGCTCTCGCGGAACTGACAATTCGTAATTTTGCAATCATCAAACAACTTGAAATAGAGGTGGATGAGGGTTTAACCGTTGTTACTGGCGAGACCGGCGCTGGGAAATCGATTGTACTGGATGCTCTTAATTTGGTACTCGGCTCTCGCGCTGAAGCAGAGATGATTCGCCATGGTGAGGAGCAATGTGAGATCACCGCCTTATTTTCAATCAGTGGTCTGAGAAATGTGCAGTCTTGGCTGGAAGAGCGCGATTTAGACGAGGCCGCCGATGATGAAAATTATTGCTTAGTCCGACGCGTTATCAGAACCAACAAGCCGACCAAATGTTATATTAACGATCAGCCCACAACCCTTACAAGCTTGCGGGAATTAGGTTTTATGTTGGTTGATTTACACGGTCAACATGAACACCAATCCTTAATAAGGCTGCAGGAGCAACGCCGGATTATTGACCAATTTGCTGATCATAGCGATGCCCTTAAGGCGATGGCAACACTGGCTTCGAAGATTCACCGAATTGAGCGTGAAGTAGCGTCCATATCACAGACTCAAAATGACAATGACGATCGCTTAGAGCTATTATCATTTCAGCTGAGCGAATTGGATGAAGCCGGCATATTTGACGGTGAGTTCGAACAACTAGAGCAAGAACTGACTCGTTTAAGCAACTCTCAAGGTTTAATTGATGGAATTGAAGCGAGTATAGATGCTTTGTTTCACAATGAAGCAAGCAACGTTAGCGCCGAATTAGGGCGTCAGGCCAATCAAATTGCCGGACTTGCTGATCTCGATTCAAATTTACAAGGTGCTAATGATTTGCTTAATTCTGCCCTTGCTCAAGTCGAAGAAACGAAAAGCGCATTGGAATCAGCGCGCGCACAAATCGAGCAAGATCCAGAACGGCTACAGGAAGTAGAACAACGCCGTGATACTTTGATTAATCTTGCTCGAAAACATCGTTGCCCCGAAAACGCACTTATTGATCGACATCGTACACTTCAGACGGAATATCAACGAATCGAAGCGGCGCACAATAGGCCTGAGCAGCTCGAAAAAGAGCTGGCCGAGCTTAAGGATCAATATTCAGCTATCGCCACGGTTATTTCGTCAAGACGTCAAGATGTAGCTGCGATACTATCAAAATCGATCACTGAACAGATGCAAGACCTAGGAATGAGGGGTGGGCACTTATTCATCAAGGTTGAGCCTCATATCAGCGATAATGTTATCGTTTCGGAACACGGCATCGACCACATCGAATTTTTAGTAAGTACTAATCATGGAATGCCACTAAAATCGCTAAATAAAACGGCATCGGGTGGCGAGATGTCTCGGATCAGTCTTGCAATTCAAGTTATCACTAGTGAGAAGTCAGAAACGCCTACTCTGGTATTCGATGAAGTCGACGTTGGCGTTGGTGGAAAAGTCGCACAAATTGTTGGGACTCGCCTAAGAAAGCTTGGCCAAAATGCTCAGGTGATCTGTATCACTCATTTGCCGCAAGTCGCAGCTCAAGGCCAGCAACATATCTTGATTGACAAGATTTCCACCGAGTCGGAGACTTATTCAACATTAATAAAATTAAATGTTGAAATGCGCACAATGGAGATAGCGAGAATGCTTGGAGGAGAGGTAATTACCGATCGGACTCGAGCGCATGCGCAAGAAATGCTCTCGCAAAGCTCATAGGTTAATACATTGACGACAATTACTTTAGACGCGGTCGAAAATGCAGACATAGACGACGTGAGTGGTATTCAAAAGCTGTTGAATCATTATTCCGCCATGGGTGACCTTCTTCCAAGAACAAAGTCTGACATAATTAACAACTTAGACCATTTTCGAGTGATCCGTCGAAGCGGCGAGATCGTCGCCTGTGGTTCTTTAGAACATTTTACCGACGAATTGGCTGAAATACGCAGCCTGATGGTCGCGGCTGATATTAAACGCGGGGGATTAGGTCGTAAAATAGTGGAAGAACTAATCACAATCGCCTGTAATCGAGGTGTATCGAGAGTGATGGCGCTAACCTATGTACCATCGTTTTTTCATAAACTTGGTTTCATTACCGTTAACAAAGATATATTTCCCGAGAAAATTTGGGGAATTTGTGTAAACTGCTACAAATTCGAAAACTGTGATGAAATTGCAGTGCTATTAAAATTGAAATAAAGATGGGTAGGCATGAGAACATTCGTTTTATCAATCTCGCTAATACTCTGAACTGAACCAAACAATAATATTACGATGAACAAGAAAGCCTCAATTATCTTAATCGCCTGTTCTCTCATTTTAGGCGCTTGCATAAAGCCATACCAACCGAATGTGCAACAAGGCAATATCATTAATAATAGCGATCTTAGAGAAATTCGCTACGGTATGACCAAACAAGAAATTCTTTTCATTCTCGGCACACCAATGGTAATCGACCCATTTAATGAACAACGTTGGGATTACTTTTTCTCGAACAGAAACCCTCGTAAGAAGCAGACCGACCAACGTTTGATTACCGCTGTTTTTGAAAATGACAGGTTAGTATCCTTAAAAGGAGATGTAGACTTATCCAATGTACAAAGCTTAGAACCGAGTACCGAAGACCAGCAACATGGTGGTACGGTGATTACCGAGCCGACTCAGAGAGAAAAAGGTTTATTTAATCGTTTAGGCTTGTTTAAAAAGAAAGACAAAATCTACAAGAAGAAAGAAAAGTAACGCGATAGTCGGCAAACGTAGCCGAGAGCAAGACGTTCAGACAGAACTCAGAAAGATGAGGCACAACCAAGCCGCCTCATCTTTACAGACCTCAAAGCATCAAGACGACTATAAATTATTCGTGAATCTTAGCTTTGACTCTTAGTTTTGGACCTAAGTTTTAGATCTTCGATATGGCAAATTGCTCAATTAGTCTAAAGGATTAGAATTTTGCCAAAAACTTCTCAATTCGCCGAGCATTGGCGCCTAGATCACTTCGGCCGATGCGTGACACCGAGCGCATGTCCACGGCTGTCTTGCCTTCTTTTTTAGTAATGCGAATGACCACATCATCCTTAAACCCCCATAGTGCCGTTGTTTCTGTTGCTTCGATGATCCCCTTGCTTGCGTCAGAATTTACCAGCTCAAGGCCCATAGATTCGACCACCATTTTGGCATTAGAGAATGCATCGTTGATCGACAGATCGGTGATCAAGGTTTTTACATTTGGATAGGCTTGAGTCTGAACATTTGCCAGTTTGTCTACATCATAGTCTAACGGATTATGAGATTCATTGCGCAGAGCAACCACCTTATCGAAAGCAGGCGGGTTGGCTACATCGGTAGAAATATTGTGAATACTGGGCACCGAGCTACCACTGAAAATTTGTGTACCTAAACCGATAATCGGTAATAGCGCAATCATCGCTACCGTTCTCGCAGACTTGGCGAGATCGACATCTGCCCGCTTGATAACGCTCAACAATAAGCCAAGAAAAAATACGCCAATTGCCAAAAATAGTGTGTATTTTATTAATACGAAACTTATTGAAAATGGGAAAAGGCCCAGTCGAAAACCAACAATTGAAATAGGAAAACCTAAAATCGCCAAGCCAGCAAGCGGCTTAAGTAGTTTAATCATAATGTCTCTCTTTATCGTTTAGATTAATCAGGTATTTTTTCACAGCCTGGCACTGAGCCTTGAAAGCTTGGCCGACACTGTTTCATTGGGCTCGAACTCTAGGCCCTCTAGCAATTGGTCAGCCAAATCTGGCTTATTACACACCAACACCATATCGCAGCCCGCGTAAATTGCACGTTGGGCACTTTCTACAATTGAGCCTGAGTTGTCATTTGCATCAATCGCGCCTTGCATGGTGAGGTCATCGCTAAATACAACGCCTTCAAAACCAATTTCTTGGCGCAACTCTTCTTGCAACCAGTAGCTAGAATAAGTAGGAATATCGGCATCGCATTGTTCAAATAACACGTGCGCTGTCATCACTCCTTGAATTTCATCGACCAGCGCTCGATACGGTATCAAATCGTGCGAACGAATGTCATCGATAGGTCGATCGTCGCTTGGTAAGCAATGGTGAGAGTCACCACTCACCCCTCCATGCCCGGGAAAGTGTTTCGCTATCGAAACCATTCCAGCTGCGTGCATACCATCAATATAAGCGCCTAATAACTCAGTGGCTACCTCTGGGTCGGCATGAAAACATCGATCCCCGATTACCTCACTATCGCGTGAAGTAACGTCGAATACAGGAGCGAAGCTAAAATCTACGCCAACGCTAATTAACTCAGACGCCATCGTGAACGCGGACTGATAGGCTTTCATTGGCGCGGTTTGTTTATCTTGATACCAACAATCACCAAAATACTGCGCAGCTGGCAAACGCGAAAATTCATTCTGAAATCTTTGTACCCGCCCGCCTTCCTGATCAACCGCAATCAGCAACGACGGTGTTCGTAAACCCTTAATATCGCCGATCAGTGCTCGAAGTTGAGCCCTATTCTGATAATTTCTAGCAAACAGAATCACTGCTCCGACACTCGGATGAAGTAATCTTTGACGTTCACACTCGGTCAACACCAAAGCTTGCACATCCACCATGACTGGTCCCAATGCCAACAGTTCAGGTGCGGATGGATTGTTATCACTTACCATAATTACTCCGAGATATTAACCAACGTGCCGATCGTAACTTCCTCAAAGAGGCTAAGAATATCGAGATTACGCATCTTGATACAGCCATGAGAGCTTGGCACACCCATGGTGTGGGAATCTGGTGCACCGTGTATATAAACGTATCGGCGTTGGGTATCGACCCGGCCACCCCGATTAAAACCTACCTGATTTCCACATAGCCACAGAATTCTAGTCAAAATCCAATCTCTATGAGGGTTCTTCAACGCCAGCTCATCACTGTAGATTTCACAACTTGGCCGTCGTCCCACAAATACGGTGTTAACAGGGTTATCGGCACCTATTTTAGCTCTAATACGATGTTCTCCAAGTGGTGTACACTCACTTCCATTAAGTTGGCCTACGCCATTACTCGCTGTGGAAACTGATGCCTTGAAGACATTGCGATCGACCTCGTCATATCCCCACATGGTTTGCTCACTGACACTTACTTCTATTCGTCGAATCATGCCGATATTAGGTCTGAAGAATATGTTCTATTAAAGCGTCACAACCTAGTTCAACCAATTCAAAAACATGGTCAAAACCCTTGTCACCACCGTAATAAGGGTCGGGAACAAGCGTTTCATGCGTCGTGTCTGCGCGATTAGCGAAATCTAAAAATAAGCGGACATCGGCCGCTGCGTTTGGCGGAGCATAATACTGTATTAGATCGAGATTATCTTGGTCCATTGCCAATACATAATCAAAACTATCATAGTCGTGCACTGATATTTTTCTCGCTCGAATGAACTCCATGTCCACGCCTCTTTCAGATGCTTTGATTCGAGACCTTGAATCAGACTTCTCACCAACATGATAGGCATGCGTGCCAGCCGAGTCGACACTTATTCGATTCTCTAAGCCTCGCGATAGCAGCTTGTGCAGCATAACGCCGTGTGCAGTCGGAGAACGGCATATGTTGCCCATACAAACAAATAAAACCTTAATCATCGTTTGTCATCAATATTCTTGCTCGTTCAAGATCTTCAAGCGTATCAACGCCGATACCAGTATCATAATCAACCCTTGTAACCATGATCGACTCGCCATTTTCCAATACCCGAAGTTGCTCTAAGCTCTCAGTTTGTTCTAGCATGCTGGGTGCTAAACGATGATACCGTTTGAGGAACGAAGCACGATATGCATAGATGCCAATATGGTGCCAAGCATTGCCTATGCGTTGATCTCGAGCGTAAGGAATCGGCGCTCGTGAAAAATACAGGGCTTTGCCTAGACTATCAAACACAACCTTTACAATGTTCGGATTTTCGATGTCGACAATGTCATCTATAGCCTTCGCTGCGGTCGACATCACCGCAGCG
>CAYQVT010000017.1:0-11494 GCA_964420885.1 uncultured Gammaproteobacteria bacterium | reverse complement strand
ATTTAACGCGGCCGCGACGTGATCGATTAGACGACCCGGAATCATAGGCTCATCACCTTGAACGTTAACCACAATCTCATGGTCATCCATTTCAAGCGTTTCTATCACCTCGGCAAGGCGATCGCTACCTGATTCGTGGTCATCACGCGTCATGCAGATCTCACAATCAACGTTCGCTAGCGAATCTGCTATCGCCTCACTATCAGTCGCAACGATCACCCTTGTGGCTGATGATTCTCGCGCCCGATCGACCACATGAGCGATCATAGGACGTCCTAAAATGTCGGCAATCGCCTTACCAGGAAGTCGAGTGGATGCATATCGCGCTGGGATGACGACGGTAAATGACATTAGGCTGCGTCCAGCTCTCGGGCTTCTTCTTCTAGCAACACCGGAATTCCGTCGCGTATTGGGTAGGCAAGTTTAGCTGAGTTAGAAATCAATTCATTCGACTCTTTATCAAATACCAGTGGCCCCTTAGTGACGGGGCAAACCAACATCTCTAGTAATTTCTTATCCATATTTTGCTCTATTGTTAAATTTTTCGCGTGTCTTCTTCGCCACGGCTTCAATAAACCCATCACCTAGAATCGCGTCGACCGGCAAATACCAATGATTTACTCTCGCGAATTTGCGGCATTTTACCGCGTCTTTCTCAGTCATTAAAACCGTCTCTCCGGAAAATTGGATCTCAGACGCACTAAAATGATGATGATCGTCAAATTCATGAGCCGTGATCTGATAACCAAGATTCCTACATGTGTCAAAAAATCGTTGTGGCTTACCAATGCCGGCCACTGCGTGTAGCTGTTTATCATGGGGAAATTCTAAATCACTATTCGAGTCCAATGGTAATGGCTGACTAGGCTCTAACTCCATAGAATACTGATTTTCAGCATTCCCTACTTTGCCACCATGACGCACGATAAAATCGACACTCATCAAACGGGAAAGAGATTCTCGATAAGGGCCTGCGGGTAATAAATTATTATTCTGCTGTATCGATGTTTCGTCGACCAAACAAATTTCAATGTCTCGATCAAGCGCCAAGTGTTGCAAACCATCATCACTTACTATAATGTCGACATCACTCTTTTGGAGCAATAATTCAATCGATTCACGCCGATTTGGACCGACGACCATAGGAACCTTTGTTCGGCCTACAATCAGCGCTGGCTCATCACCAGACTGCTCAACTGGCGTACTTTGCGCCACAAACAAAGGGTAACGTTCGGATGAGCCGCTGTACCCTCGACTGATGACTCCGGGTGTGAAACCCTGCATTCGTAAGGCCTGCACCATATATACGACCAATGGAGTTTTACCGGTTCCGCCCACGGTTAAATTACCCACAACGATCACTGGCACCGGAGCTTGATAACACTCAAATAGACCTCGCTTGAATGCTTTTTTTCTTAACGCAAAGACGCCTTGATATACAGCTGAGAACGGCCGCAGAACTCCAGTTAAAGCATTTGGTTTTACCCAGCTATTAAGTAATATTTTTTTGATGCTCATGGAGCTAACAATAAACCTATGTCGCTTATCTTAACCGGCGTTCAACGATTCCAGAAGAAAAAACCTTTCTTAGGCGAATTTGATTGAGCCCTGTGTAAATCGGCATACACTCCGCCTTTTTTCAGTAGTCGTTTGTGTGATCCCTTCTCGACGATCTTTCCTCGCTCGAGAACAATAATTGTATCCGCATTTTCGATGGTTGAAAGACGATGCGCAATAACCATTGAGGTACGTCCTTTCATTAGCGTTTCAAGCGCACTTTGGACAAAACGCTCGGACTTATTATCAAGCGCTGAGGTTGCCTCATCTAATATCAAGATTGGTGCATTCTTATAAATTGCGCGAGCAATGGCGACCCGTTGTCGCTGACCACCCGAGAGTCGTAAGCCTCCCTCGCCCACCATTGTTTCTAATCCACGTGGCATTTCATTTAAAAATTCGTCAACATGCGCGGCTCTAATTGCCGCTTGCAATCGCTGCTCGTCGTATTGGTCGACCATGCCGTACATAATATTTCGGCCAATGGTATCGTCGAACAAAGTGGTTTCTTGGCTAACTAAGGCAAACTGAGATCGCATGCCCTTCAAGCAGAGATCATTCACGTTGACACCATCAATGGATATCACACCTTTTTGTGGTTTATAAAATCGCAGTATTAATGAAGTGATGGTGGATTTACCGCTACCCGATGCACCGACTAGCGCTACTCGCTCACCTGGCTTAATCGCAAAATTTATGTCTGACAATACTGATGATTCGCCATCATCTCGATACTTAAACTCAACATTATCAAAACTTATTGCGCCCTTGGTCGTCTTGATCTTAATATGACCGTCGTCCATCTCGGGTTGCTCGTCAATAACTTGAAATACGCTGTTTGCTGCAGTGACCCCGATTTGAATTTTCTCGTTAACCTTCGCTAAACGCTTCAAAGGGCTCATTAATGCTAAGCACGCCATAATATACGTTGAAAACTGCACCACGGACTCGGGTCCAGTTCTCAGATAATTTAAAAATATGTATAAAATTAACGCAATTGCAGGTGCCACTAACAACATAGTGAGGGGAACCAAACCTGCCGAGACCTTAGATCGCTTTAGGTTTTGCTGAAGATTAAATTGATTAGCACGGGTGAAATTTTCTACCTCTTGCGCTTGTCCATTATAAACTTTAATGACCTTGTGACCGACGACCGCTTCTTTAACAGTATCTCCGATGCCGCCCATCGACCCTTGAATTTTTTTACTGGTTTGTCGAAAACGTTTATTGGTGTATGCCGCCACCAGAACAACAACCGGAATGACTAAGATAAATATCAAAGTTAATCGCCATTCGGACCAAAACAAAAAAACGATTAAGCCAAGCGCCTTAAAGGACTCACGAAACATGATGGCCAAGGTATCTGTGATGGCCATTGAGGTGGTTTCGACGTCATAGATTAATTTTGCAATGGTTTGCGACGACGAGTTCTTGTCAAAGTAAGGCGATGGAAGCGAAATCATATTGCCGAAAATATCTTGGCGTAATTCGAATATCACTAAGCGGCCGGCTTTGGCCATTGTATAATTACCGATATAGCCCGTAAGCGCACGCGCAGTCAACACTGCCATTAAAAGCATCCCCGACCAACGAACATACCAGTCATTGCCGGCTAAAAACCCGCTTTTTAAAATTGTATCGATGTACTTGACGAAAGACGCTTCAATAGCGCCCGTCGCCATCAAAAAAATGATCGCGATAATTAACAACACGCGATGCCTGAGTAAATAGGATAGCAAACGCAACATAGTCTCGCGTACGAGTACTCCGTCAGTCTGTTGCAATGTCGCTAATTTGCTCAGCTTCGCCATAGAAAGATGGTCATTTTAAACGTTGTTGGTTTTATGTTCAGGCGTTTATCTAGCGAATCTCTAATACCTGTGCATTGGCATTTATTCGTTAAACTGCTTGGTTGCGAAGGTAACATTGGTAAGCCCTAATTCTTGGGCTACGTCCATCACTCTGATAACGGCTTCGTGGGGGGCTTTTCTGTCAGCACGAATGATCAATAGTAATTGCTGCTGTGATTGATATTCCGCCAAGGCTCGCTTTAAGGTATCTCGATTTGAGTTAATTAACGCCCTTGCCGCACCATCCGTGTCGGAAGCAATGGCATATTGTGATTCAGCCCCTATTTGTACCTCCACACTCAGTGGTTGTTGGCTCGACGATTCTCCTGTCGATTCAGGTAAATTGATTTTAAGTGATGTCTCTTTGGTGAATGTGGTTGAAATCATGAAAAAAATTAACAACAAAAACACCACATCAATAAGAGGTGTTAGCTCTATATTGGTTTCATCTTGCTCGTCAGAGTGGCCGAAATTCATAGTTAACTCTTTTGAGTGTCAAGTAATGCCAGCGCGTTTTCTTCTAACACAACCGCTAGTTCACTGATTCGCCCACGGAAGTGACGATAAAACATCAAACACGGAATGCCTACCGAAAGCCCGGCGGCAGTTGTAATTAGGGCCTCAGATATGCCGCCCGATAATACTGTTGGGTCTCCCACTCCGCTGGCCGTAATCGCTGTAAACACTTTAATCATACCAATAACCGTACCAAGCAATCCGATCAAAGGAGTTATAGATGCGATGGTACCCAGTGTATTCAAGTAGCGGCCTAATCGATGCACCACTTGCTTACCTGCTTCTTCGAGCGCTTCACGCATTGCGTCTGGGCCGTACGTCAGATTATCTAAGCCAGCGGCGAAAACAGTCCCTAAGGGTGAGTGGTCACGCACAACGTCAATTTTGTCGGGAGTGACTTTCCCAGACATTGCAAGCTCCAAAATTTGCTGCCTAAGGCTTGCCGGAGCGACTTGCTTAGTTCGCAAGGTCAGCATTCGCTCAAAAATTATGGTCAGCGCAATAAGAGAGCAAAGGAGGATAATCCACATAAGCGGGCCACCCGCTCGAAATAATTCAAACATTGAGTACCTATTAACTCCCATTGGAGTTGTGTGTTGCCCTTTGTGGGCTCGTTTAGAACGGCTTACTGATTTCTTGTTATATCTAAAATTAAGACGCGATGCGGCGTTTTTATTTCGATGCCGAAATTCTACCAAACTATACCCTATTATTGGGTAATTTTTGATGATGCCAAAATCTTCTATATTGCTGACGATAAAGTATTTTAGCCCAACCGTGTGAATTAATTTTAAGCAATATCGAGCCATGGTCGATGGTTGACAGAACCTCGATATTGTTAGCCTGATAACGTTGGATAACACTTTCATGTGGGTGACCATAATGATTCTGATAGCCGGCCGCCAACATTGCCAAATTCGGTGAAACTGCCTTGAGAAATTGCTCGGTTGACGACGTTTTGCTCCCTTGATGTGGTACCAACAAAATATCCGCTGATAGCAGGCCACTGTAATTTCTTACCAGAAAACGTTCCACCTGCTTTTCAATATCGCCACTTAGCAGCACTTTTGTTCCAAGATGCTCAAGCATAATCACGCAAGATCGATTATTACTTCCTACAGGTGTATCAGCTTGCGGACTTATTACACTAAACTGGGTACGATCATAAACCCAAGTTTGACCAGCGACGCATTCCTGAGCTTCGGTCACTTTATCGATACGACTAGTAATAATATGGTCGATTTGAAACGCCTCTTGCAAGGTTTCAAGACCACCAATATGGTCGTTATCTGCGTGACTGATTACCAATGTATCGATACGATGAATACCTCGTTGGCGTAAGAACGGTAAAAGTACTGCCTCGGCCGCGGTAAACCCCGTGCCATAACGAGGCCCGGTATCATAGACAGTTACTGAATTTTTGGTCTGGATAACCAAAGATAACCCTTGTCCTACATCGAGTAGGCTCACTTGTAATTCATCGTCCTCCAAAGATGTTGCGCAACTAATTAATAAGGCGGCTATAAATAGTCCCGCTACTAAAAACCGGATTCGAAATGAGAATAGAAAACTCATCACCACGATTAAAAATAGTAACCATTGCCACCATACAATCGGAGTCACATGAATCTTTGAATACTCGAGCCGACTAATAAACTCGAGCGCTTGGAACACATATTCAAATCCGTACGACAGACTTCGCAGGCACCAGCTACCAAGAAACTCAAAGCCCACGCTCAGTATAAAAACACTCAGTAAGGTTGCTGGAATCAGCACAGTGCAAAATAGAGGCACGGCAAGCAAATTGACCAGGGGCGAAACCAGCGATATCTTGCCAAAAAAGATGACTCCTAAAGGCAGCATTCCTAACCATAGTGCACCTTGTAGACGCGGTAAGTTGAGCGATACGCTTGCATTAGAGTCTATACCACCAACTTGAGCATAACTTGCACTCAATGCAATGATTGCCACTGCACTGCACGACAACCAAAAGCCCACATCCAAAATTGCAAACGGGTCAATCAATATCAATACGACGATCGCGATCAATAACACCCGAGTCAAATGTGCATTGCGTACCAAAAATTTGCTCAACACAAAAACGATCAGCATTATTAGCGCACGCTGGGTCGAGACTGAAAACCCTGCCAATGCAGCGTATAAACAAGCCACCACCAGCGCTGGCAATAACACCAGTTTCTGCCGAGGCCAGTATTCAAAAACACTTGCCGCAGGCGACAAAAAGTATCTCAGTAAAAAAGAGGCGCCAAAGAAAACCAAACCCACATGTAAACCGGAGATAGCCATTAGGTGATTCACACCAGTGGATTGAAAAACCATTTGTTGCTGATTATCAAAACCACTCTTAACCCCAAGCGCAAGAGCGGAGATAATATTGCCAGCAGAACCGTTACCTACAATAGACTGAATCTCTTCGAGTAACGATTGCCGCCATTGATGAATAGAAAATGCAGATACTCCGAGGCGTTGGTTTTCGCCTTTGGGCCGCACATAGCCTTTTGCAACAATGCGGTGCCGGAACAGGTATTTTTCATAATCGAAAGCCCCCCAACTGGCATAGCCATGTGGTCGCTTGGCCCTTAGGGTTAAGCGCCACCGTTCACCAGCTCGAATCTTGTATAGGCATCTATAACAACTTATCTGTAGATGCTGACCAACCAATACTGACAAATTTCTATTTACTACCGAATTGACCTTAAAACGAAATCGAACATTTCCTTGGCGTGAACTTGGTAGGTCGACAACCTCTCCTGACGCAATAAAATCAATGCGTTCGTATTCACTGGGAAACGAGGAGTCCAAAAAAGACTGTGCACTAAAGCAAATCCAGATAAAGCCCGCAATAAAACAAGCTGGAGCCCGCCATCGAACACCTAATACGCAAAGGATGACAGTAACCACACACAAAAAGATCAGCGGTATGCCTTGCGGCAATTCAGTTAAAATCAAACTTAAACAGGTGCCTAGGAAAAACGCTGCCATGCAAGTCACTGACGAACCTAAGATAGGTCCTAAGGTTGGCATAGAAGGTGGACTATAATTAGACAAAATTAGTGTGCGCAATGGTCATCTCCTTATGACGTAAAAATCACATCGGTCTCGACTACTTAATCTTCATTAAAAAAAACACTAAGCGTCGTTTAAATATCGAGAGACCTAAGAGGTTAATCCAGTTAACCAAATTTAATCATCTCAACCGCAAACTATCATAACACTCGCTCGATCAACCGCCTATAATAAGCGTGATAATAATCGACGATATTACGATTTAGACCCTTGAAGTTTCTTAATAATTTACGCAAACACCTGCCTACCGCGAATGAAATTCAGCAGTATCGGTATTTGCATATTTTCGGAGACAGCTTAAAGCAGCAAGAACTTTGGAGGTTTAGCCGTCAAAGTACCGCCAAGGGCATTGCCATTGGAATTTTCTGCGCCTTCTTACCGATGCCGTTCGAGATGGTACCGGCGATTTTTTTGGCGGTGTTAATGCGAGGGAACCTGCCTTTTTCAGTTGCCGGTGTCTGGATATCGAATCCTGTTACCTGGATTCCATTGTACACACCTTGTTATTTGCTAGGCGCGCGGATCTTACAAATAGAGCCCATCGCAATTGACCAAATAAGCATATTTCAGCTTGGTTCTCATTACGTGGCATTATGGTTAGGTTGCCTAATCATTGGCATAAGCGTCAGTATCTCTGCCCACTTTATTATAAGCTTTGTGTGGCGTTCGCAAATTAGAGAGCGTTGGCGAACACGACGCCAAAACCGTTTAAAGCGCGATGTTTCTAACAAGTAAATCGAACGACATACTCTAAACTTCAGACAAAGTTCCTAATTCAAGTTGGTAACGTTTATCCATTTTGCTGGCTAATTTTGTGTCGTGGGTAACCATAACTAGAGCGGTACCTATTCGCTGATTCAACGACAACATCATATCAAACACGCTCTGCGCGGTGTTTTCATCCAGATTGCCGGTCGGTTCGTCAGCTAATACCACGTTCGGCTCGGTAACTAATGCTCGAGCAATCGCGGCCCGTTGGCGTTCGCCACCCGACAGTTCATTCGGCCGGTGTTCGAGTCGATGCCCCAAGCCTATTTCTTTGAGTAATTCAGATGCCTTTGTCTCGGCGACCTTATTATCTTCTCCTCGTATAAGAAGCGGCATCGCCACGTTTTCTATCGCCGTAAATTCGGGTAGTAAATGATGAAATTGATAAACAAAACCCAGATATTCATTGCGAATCAAACCACGCTTCTTATCGGACATTCTTGATAGCTCTTGTCCGTCAACCCACACCGAACCGGTGGTGGGTAAATCCAAGCCTCCAAGCAAATGAAGCAATGTGCTCTTGCCCGACCCCGAGGCCCCAACAATTGCTATACGTTCGCCTTGCTCGATATGTAAATTAATGTTCGACAACACATTAACATCATTGGGGCCTTCGGCGTAAGTCATTCCCAATTGTTGGCAATGCAGTATTCCTGAATGACTCATAATAATTCTAGACCATATCGTTACTAAGCTTAGCCTACTCGTATCGCAAGGCTTCGGCGGGTTGAGTTTTCGAGGCGCGCCAAGCTGGATACAAAGTTGCCAACATGCTGATGGTAATTGACGTAATCACAATCACCCAAACCTCGTTCCATCTCAGTTCAGCCGGAAAGTCGGTCACTATGTAAACGCTTGCAGGAAGTAATTCGTAGCCTACTAAACCTTCAATTGAAGCAATGATGTTGGCTAAATTTAATGCCGTTAACACGCCGGCTATCGCGCCAATAACGGTACCGATCACGCCCGAGGTAACTCCTTGTACGAAGAAAATGCCCATCACCTTAGCGGGAGTCAAGCCCAGTGTCCGTAGTATTGCGATGTCCGCGCGTTTATCGGTAACAACCATGATTAAGGTGGAAACAATATTAAAGGCAGCAATCGCAACTATCAAAAACAAAGTGATAAAAACCATTCTTTTTTCAACTTCTAGAGCACGGAAAAAGCTCTTGTGTTGGGTGGTCCAATTGTTTACAAAATAGCGATATTCCAAGTCATCAGCTAATTGAGCAGACGCTTCACGCGCGAAAAACGGGTCTTTTAGCTTTACTCGCAAACCACTGACTGCACCTCTGGTCTTGAATAATTTAGAGGCGTCGACCATATGTATATACGCCAAATTAGCGTCAAACTCATCGGGACCCAAGCCTCCAAAGATACCGATCACGGTAAAACGCCGCAGACGTGGCATTAATCCTGCAGGGGTAGATTGGCCTTGAGGCGAGATAAAAGTAACTTTATCGCCAACACTGGCGCCAACACTTTCTGCCAAACCTCGGCCCAGAACGACATTGTATTTACCTTTTTTCAGAAGTTGAAAACTACCAATATCCATATGTCTGGCAATCTCTGATACCTTAGACTCTTCTTCGGGCAACACTCCTTTAACCAAAGAACCGGTAACCGCGCCATTCAATGAAATAAGTCCTTGTGCGTAGATGAACGGTGCGCGTCCATCTACTTCCTCGTTATCATCAACTCTGAGCGCCAAAGTTTGCCAATCCTGCAAACGATTCCCCTGTCCCGTGATTGTAACGTGTGGTGCAACGTCTAATATACGGCCTCTTAGCTCGTTTCCAAAGCCGTTCATAATCGAAATGACCGAGATCAGTACCCAGACTCCGATCGCCACTCCAAGAATAGAGATGCCTGATATAAAGGATATGAACCCGTTTCGGCGCTTGGCTCGTGAATACCTCGCGCCGATCATCATCGGAATGTTAGTTTTTGCCATTGCTTAGCGCACGCTTTTTAATCAATGCAGCCTTTATAATTAACTATTGTCGACTTCGGGTCGCATGTGAGGGAATAGTAATACATCCCTTATAGACGGACTGTCAGTGAATAGCATTACTAAACGATCGATACCAATGCCCTCGCCCGCCGTCGGAGGCATACCGTATTCGAGGGCACGCACGTAGTCAGAATCATAATGCATGGCTTCATCGTCGCCGGCATCCTTTTCAGCCACTTGGGCCTGAAAACGGCTGGCTTGATCTTCCGGATCATTCAATTCAGAGAATCCGTTGGCGATCTCGCGGCCGGCAATGAATAACTCAAATCGATCAGTAACAAAATCGTCATCATCATTACGACGTGACAACGGAGAGACTTCGACTGGATAAGCGGTGATGAATGTCGGTTCGGACAAACGTTCTTCGACTGTTTTTTCAAATAATTCAATTTGAATCTTGCCTAAACCATAACCGTCTTTAATCAAAATCTTTTGTTGCTGAGCGTAATCCACCAAGGCAGCACGATTATTCAAATCAGCTTGTGATAGCGTAGGATTAAAGTGCAATATTGATTCAGCTACCGTCATACGATTAAACGGCTTATTAAAATCAATGTCTTGTTCTTGATAACGTATGATGCCGCTTTGAGTCACCGATTGGGCAATGCCTTTAAACATCTCTTCGGTGATATCCATCAAATCCTGGTAGTCGGCATAAGCTTGATAAAATTCAAGCATCGTAAACTCAGGGTTGTGACGCGTACTTAAACCTTCGTTACGAAAATTTCGATTTATTTCAAAAACTCGCTCGAAACCACCAACAACGAGACGCTTTAAATATAACTCAGGCGCAATACGCAAAAACAATGTCATATCTAGGGCGTTATGGTGGGTCACGAATGGACGCGCTACTGCGCCGCCCGGTATGGCCTGCATCATCGGCGTTTCAACTTCTAGAAATTCTTTTTCTATCAAGAAGTTGCGAATGTAATTTACGATTTTAGATCGTGTCTTAAATACAGCTCGGCTGTCATCATTAATTATCAGGTCAACATAACGCTGCCGATAAGACGTTTCCTTGTCTTTAAGGCCACTGAACTTGTCAGGCAAGGGTCTGAGTGACTTAACCAATAACTCAATGTAATTAACTTTTACACTCAATTCGCCTTTATTTGTTTTAAACAAGACACCCTTAGCGGCGACAATATCACCAATATCCCATTTTTTGAATTCCTGATTATAGAAGCCTTCTGGCAAAGCATCACGCGACACATACACTTGTACTCGTTCGCTACGATCTTGCAAATGCGCAAAGCTGGCTTTACCCATAATCCGGCGACTCATCATTCGGCCGGCGATGCTGACCTCAATTGCCATCGTTTCGAGCTCTTCTTTATCAACCTCAGCATACTTTGCGATCAACTCGCTTGCTAAGTCTTGAGGTTTAAATGTATTTGGATAAGCTTGAGTGAGCTCACGCCAAGCATCAAGTTTTTCACGGCGTTGTCGGATTAGCTCATTTTCATCAACCTGAGGTTGATCGGGATTATTTGTATCGCTCACGGTGTTCTTTTATTTAAGGTAAAGAGTTTCAGAAAATAGTTCTTAGAGGCCTTGTTTTAAGCTGGCTTCTATAAATTGATTTAGATCGCCATCTAATACGGCTTGCGTATTACCAGTTTCAACGCTGGTACGTAGATCTTTAATTCGAGATTGATCTAACACGTAAGATCTAATCTGTGACCCCCAACCAATGTCTGAT
>CAYQVT010000016.1:0-29991 GCA_964420885.1 uncultured Gammaproteobacteria bacterium | reverse complement strand
TAGCCTTATGGCTTGCTAAACATACCGACTATACGATTACGCTGATTGAACGTAGCCCTCCATTGGCTCGTCCGCAGCAATCTAATGAGCGAGTCGTAGCGCTTGGCGCGTTAGCAACTGATTTTTTAGATGATATTGGCGTACTCAAGAAGCTAGGTAGGGATCATTGCTATGACTATCAAAAGATGCTTGTTTGGGATGAGAATTCCGACGGCCAATTATGCTTTGAAGCAAGTCGAGTCGGGCTAGACTGTCTGGGTCATATGATCGACAGTCAAATGTGCTCGTACCTGCTGCAGCAAGCCATTTCTTCGACTAGGATTAAGTGCCACTTTAATGTGCAATCTCATAATGTGGATCTTAGCGGAAGCACAGCATTGCTGGACACTGAAATAGCTAAGGTACAGAGTAAATTGCTCATTGCTGCCGATGGGAGCCGTTCTTGGGTGCGCCAGCAAGCAAAAATATTTGCCAATCACCAAAGTTACGATCAACAAGGGATTGTAGTCAAGATCGAAACTGAGAAATCTCATCAAGATTGTGCTTGGCAATGCTTTTTGTCTACCGGCCCGGTTGGTATATTGCCGTTATCAAATAATCAAAGCTCAATTGTGTGGAGCGCTGACAATCGATTCGCTAAAAAGTTATTGGCTATGCCAGAAGAGGATTTTGCTAGGACATTAACGCAAGCACTACAAGGAAGACTTGGGTCGATAAAGCTAGTGACTAAACGGCAAGCTTTTCCATTGGCTAGCCTAAGAGCTGAGCGTTATTTTCGACGTAATTTGGCATTATTAGGTGACGCTGCACACGCCATTCACCCTTTAGCAGGACAAGGCGCGAATTTAGGGTTCAAGGACGCCTTGGTGTTGGGCAAGTTACTCGCAGGGGCGAATCTTGCCGAACTCGGTAGTCCGAGATTATTGTCGCGCTACCAGACAAAGCGCCAGCCCGATAATAATCAGACGGACTCTTTAATGAGTGCCTTGCATCAAGCCTACAAATTTGATTTGCCAGTTTGGATGCTTATCCGCGGTTTAGGGATGAACTTTTTGAACGGGTCAGACGTACTGAGAAACGCTCTTGCCCGACAGGCTATGGGGCTTTAAGGTCGCTCAAATCAGGCCCCCAGTAGGGCATCAATAATTGCATTTGTGATGCTGGATAACTGCTTGCTTTGCCTCCAAGAATGACGGGTTGCTTTGCGAAAAGCCGATACATCGGGCGTAATATTTCTTTAACCTTTTTGCTAGCCAAAAATTTTCTCAAGGCGCGCTTACTTTTCGGCGAAATACTTGGGTGGAGTGCGTATGCGTAATGGGAAAGCTTTTTACTTTGTTGTAGACGGATATATTGAAATGGGTTCTCCCTAGAGAATTCTAAGAAAAGGTGTTCGTTCAAGGAAAAAGCATCGCAACTTTTATTGTCGGCTTTCATCTCATCACTGACCGATGTGACGCGCTGAATTTTAGCGGGTAACAAACTGCGCCTCATTGACTCTCTAACCAATAAAAAGCCTAAATCCATGGTTGCGTTGACGCAAACATTCTTATTGGCTAAATCACGAACTTCAAAAATATGTGAATCCGCTCGGCGAGCGACAATTACGTACTGCAATATACCCGCAAGCTTGAGTGTTGGATCGAATCGATGTTGATTTACCAACCAGGCAACAAAATGAGGCGCGGCAAAGTATACGCCTCGTCTCCCTTGCCGAATGCCTTGCTGATAAGGATGCCAATAGTCGGTGGTGGAAAGGTCGATTTTACTCAAATTAGAATCGACTTCGCTTGCCAGAGTAAGCTCAGATTGCAAATCTTCGATTAACCCAGGGAATTGCGTTTTGTTAATCGGTAAGAACAGTGGAATGCCGTCTACTCCAGATTGACTTAACACTTGTTGAGAATGACCTTCAGAGCCGACAATGAGTTGGCTGCAAATAAAAAATAGGCTCAATGAATGTCGGAATCTCATAGTTTAATATTCTAACCCTTTATTCGAAAACTGCTAAACCGTTATTCCAAAACTGCTAAACTTACTAGGATGCCTGTTTACCAATGTATTGACGAGACTCATACGCTCCATTAGGAATGCAATTATGCCTTCAAGCAAAGAACTTAAAGACGCTGGATTAAAGACCACCCTACCTCGATTGCGAATCTTGTCGGTTTTAGAAGAAGGTAAGGGCCGCCATTACACGGCCGAAGATGTGTATAAGGAATTACTTGACGCTGGTGAAGAAATAGCATTCGCGACGGTTTACCGAGTATTGACTCAGTTTGAAAACGCAGGCTTAGTACTGCGCCATAATTTTGAAGGGGGTCGATCGGTGTTTGAGTTGGATAACGGAGAACATCATGACCACATGGTGTGCGCAAAGTGCAACACAGTTACCGAATTTTACGATCCAGAAATTGAAGAGCGCCAGCGAATAGTTGCCAAGAAATATGGTTTCAAGCTCGAAGACCATTCTCTGTATATGTATGGTCTGTGCTCTAACTGTCAAAAAAACTAAGCTAAGCTCGAAGGTTAATCGTTTAAGCCGCGACTAACACGACTCAGCAATATCACTGGCATTAGGCCAACGAGAACAATTGCAATCGAGGGCAAGGCGGCATCAGCAAGGCGCTCATCGGACGCCAGCTCGTAGGCTCTGACGGCCAGAGTGTTGAAATTGAAAGGCCGCAGTACTAAGGTGACTGGCAGTTCTTTCATCACGTCGACGAATACAATCAGCAAGCCTGTAAGGATACTGTTTCTCATCATTGGTAAATGAATCTTGCTAAGCACTTTTGACGGAGAAAGACCTAGGGAGCGTGCGGCTTGGTCCATATTCGGTTTTATGCTTTGAAGACCCGACTCGACTGAGTTGAGTGCTACCGCTAAAAAACGAACAAGGTAGGCAATCAGCAAAGCCACGATAGTGCCGCTGATCAATAGCCCGCTAGAGTAGTCAAAGTTTTTTCGTAGCCAAGAATCGAGCGAATTGTCAAAGTAGGCTAGCGGGATTAACGTGCCGACGGCGATCACCAATCCTGGCACTGCATAGCCTACACCAACGATGTTCTTAGCTGCTAAAGTGAATTTTGATTGATCTAAGCGGTGGCTATAGGCAATCAATAAGGCTAAAAATACGGCGAGACTCGCTAATAATACTGTGTTCGCGACCAATTGCCAAAACTCCGCTGAAGCTAGTTGAGCCGACTTCTCAATAGCCCAATAGACAAGCTGGGCCGTCGGTACAATAAATCCGAGTAACAATGGAAGGCTAACGAAGCCTATTGCAAGAATTTGTTTTTTTCCCGCGAGTACAATGGGTTCGGCTGGTTGTAAGCTTTTTTTATCGTGGAAAGCAGCGCGCTTCCTAGAGGATTTTTCTAAGCTTAACAGTATCAAAATAAAGCCCAATAAAATAAGCGCTAACTGTGCGGCACCCGCTACGTTATCCAGGCCATACCAAGTACGGAAGATACCTGTGGTGAAGGAGCTCACGCCAAAATAGCTGACCGCACCAAAGTCTGCCAAGGTTTCCATTAGGGCTAGGGACACACCCGCGATGATTGCCGGACGAGCGATAGGTAGACTTATCTTAAAAAAGGCGCGCCGCCGACTATAGCCCAATAGTTGAGCGACGTCTCTTAAGTGCTTGGACTGCTCGATAAATGATGCGCGAGCCATTAAGTAAACGTAGGGATACAATACAAACGACAAAACAAATATCGCTCCACCCAATGAACGTATCTCAGGGAACCAGTACTCGCCATAGCGCATACTGAAATGATTGCGAATCAGGCTTTGGATCGGCCCGGCAACATCAAGTAGGCCGGTATAGGAATAGGCCGTGATGTAGGCTGGCATCGCGAGCGGTAGCAGCAGGGCCCAATAAAAAATGTTGACCCCTTTGAAACGATATTGAGTCACCACATAAGCGCAACCAATGCCGAAGCTTAGCGTAAGTACGGCGACTCCTAACATCAAACTTAGAGAGGTAATTACGTAATCTGCTAAAACCGTGTTGACAAGATGTGACCATAGGTCCGCGTTTGAAGTGGCACTCAACCAGACGAGCGTTAACAGTGGCAAAAATACCAATGACGCAATCACGCCACTGATGATTTGCCAATTCCAGTGGCGAACCATGGTCAGCTTAACTCATTATGTTTGCTTCATTTGGCCCGTATCGACTACTTCCACCCGGCTCTGTCCATTAACTGTACGGCGCGGGCATTGTTCTCACCCAATATGCTTAAAGGAAGTGAATCGGCTTTAAACTCACCCCATGCTTGGAGAATCGGGTGTAGTTCGATGCCTGATTTTACCGGGTATTCGAAATTTACCTTGGCATACAACGCTTGAGCTGTATCTGATGCTAAAAATTCGATCAGTTTGATCGCGTTCTCAGCATTAGGCGCGGTTTTAAGTACGCCCGCACCACTTACATTAACATGCGTGCCACGACCTTCTTGATTTGGCCAGATTACCTTTATTGTGGAGGCAGCTTGGTAATCATCTGTTTTGCTTGGGTTCGACAACATATTCGCTAAATAATAGGTGTTCGCCACCACTATCGAACATTGCCCTGCCGCCGCCGCGCGAATTTGATCGCGATCACCTCCTTGGGGACTGCGCGCAAAATTGGCGACTAAACCTTTTGCCCAAGCCTCTGTTATAGTCTCGTTGTTTGCTTCTATGGCTGAGGCGACAAGCGATTGATTGTAAATGTTTCCCGATGAACGAATGCATATCTGCTTTGTAAGCTGTGGATTTGCTAAATCTTCGTATTGTTTGATCTCGATTTGCGGGGCCTGATTCGTCAACATGATTGGGCGCGCGCGCACCGACAGACCGAACCACTGTCCATCCGGGTCACGGTATTGACTTGGAATTTCTTGCGTTAGCGCGACCGAATCGACTTGAGTAAAAATATTGGCTAATTTGGCGCGGTATAAGCGTCCTGCATCGGTTGTGAGTAACACATCTGCCGGGCTGTTTTCGCCCTCGCTCTGAATTCGCGTTAACAATGCGTCGGCTTTACTGCTGATCATATTTACCTTGATGCCAGTTTGAGCAGTGAAGGCGTCTAACAGCGGTTTCATCAGGGCTTCTTGACGTGCCGAATACAGGTTTACTTCTTGAAGTTTTGGCGCTTCGGTATTTTGCGTTTGCGTTTGCGTTTGCGTTTCTTGTTGTTGGCACGCGGACAGCAGCACAATAGCGAGAAGAATAAGTGGTTTTTTCATGATGAATGGAGTGTTAACAAGACAAATGAGAATGATTCTCATTTTGTTTGATGGTAGAGCGTAATGCAAGCCTTGAAACGCGCTATTTTTAACAAAATGATTTTAAGCAATTCTTGGTTGTGTCTCGCTTTGCTTTATAATGTCTAATATTAACTTCACCAAGTTCATACTGAAGTTGGTTTACCCTATTTTTTTGGAGAAAAGCATGAGCGAAACACCTAGCGAATTAAAATACGCACCCTCGCATGAGTGGGTAAGATTATTAGAAAACGATATTGTCGAAGTGGGTATTTCTGACTATGCACAAGAATCGTTAGGCGATGTAGTTTATGTAGATCTTCCCGACATTGGATTGGCCGTTGACGCAGGAGAAGAATGTTGTGCGGTCGAGTCGGTCAAAGCCGCATCGGATATCTATGCTCCGGTGTCAGGAGAGATTATTGCCGTCAATGAGGATCTTGATGCTGAACCCGAATTGTTAAACGAGCAACCTTATGTTCGTGGTTGGATGTTTCAAATTAAGGCCAGCGATGTGGCCGAATTAGAAAACCTACTCTCGTCAGAAGCGTATCTTTCACAAGTGGATGAATGATCACCCATACATTTAACCAGCATAAGCCGCTGTACAACAATTCTATCTAATACCTGAGCTAGATTATGAAAACTCTAATAACCGGGTCTATGGCCTACGACACTATCATGGTGTTTGAAGATCAATTCAAAAACCATATTTTGCCCGAACAGACACATATCCTAAATGTATCTTTTTTAGTGCCTAACATGACTCGTCACCTTGGTGGTTGCGCTGGCAATATAGCGTATAGCTTAAAATTACTCGGCGGTGACCCTCTGATTATGGCGACTGTTGGCGAGGACTTTGACCCTTATTATCGCTATCTAGAAAAACACGGGTTGAGTGCTGATCACGTTACTAAAGTAAACGATACGTTCACAGCCCAAGCGTTTATAACCACCGATATAGATAACAATCAAATTAATGCCTTTCATCCTGGGGCAATGAACTTCGCGCATAAGAATAAAATTGGCGATGCCAAAGATATTGAATTAGGAATCGTTGGCCCCGATGGCCGTGACGCGATGATTGAGCACGCACAACAATTCGCTGAACTTGAAATACCATTTATTTTTGATCCGGGTCAGGGTTTGCCTATGTTTTCTGGGGACGAACTAATGACGTTTTTGGAGCAGGCGACGTATGCGATCGTCAACGATTATGAAAGTCAAATGATGCTAGAAAAAACTGGGCTTACGCTAGAACAATTAGCGCAAAAAGTTGAAACTTTAATTGTTACTCGAGGCGGTGAGGGTTCTGAAATCTATCATAACGATGAGATAATCAAGATTGGCAGCGCACCGATTAGCGGCACGGTTGACCCTACTGGATGCGGTGATGCTTACCGCGCCGGTATTATGCATGGAATTACAACCGGCCGAAACTGGAAAACCTGCGGTCAAATGGGTGCCCTCTGTGGCGCCATCAAAATTGAGCACGCCGGAACGCAAAATCACCATTTTACGGAATCAAGTTTTGCCGAGCGATACCACAGTGCTTTTGGGGAATCCTTATAGTGTTGTGTTCAGCATGTGTTCAGGCAGCGTGAGTATGATGACTAATAATACCGTGGCAGTAGCTCAATGTTAGTGCATCCAAATTTTGATCCAGTGGCCGTATCCATCTTCGGTTTAGAGATTCATTGGTATGGTTTGATGTATGTTGCTGGATTTTTGAGTGTTTATTTCCTGTGGGTGTATCGAATAAATAAATACCCTGAGTTCGCCGAGTCGAAGTGGAATTCAGAACTGATTTCAGATTTGATTTTCTATGGCGCGATTGGTGCCGTTATTGGTGGGCGACTGGGGTATGTACTGTTTTATAAGCCTGAGTATTATTTAGACCACTTAGTGGAAATACTGTACGTACAACAAGGAGGTATGTCGTTTCACGGTGGTCTGCTCGGGGTCATTGTTGGCATCGCACTTTTTAGCCGCAAGATTAAGTTGAGCTTATTGGTGGTGGGTGATTTTGTCGCCCCTGTGGCACCCATCGGCTTGTTTTTTGGTCGCATGGGTAATTTTATTAATCAAGAGCTTTGGGGTAAGGTTACAGATGTACCTTGGGGTATGGTGTTTACCAACGGTGGGCCACTGCCCAGACACCCTTCAATGTTGTACGAAGCGTTTCTAGAAGGCATCGTGTTGTTAGTCTTTCTTTGGGTAGTCGCGAGAAAGCCTAGGCCAGTAGGCTTATTATCAGGTTTGTTTTTGATTGGTTATGCCCTAGCAAGGATTCCGATTGAATTCGTAAGAGTACCTGATGCTCATTTGAATTATCTCTTATTCGATTGGGTGACCATGGGGCAGTTGTTAAGTTTGCCAATGATTCTTCTTGGCGTTTATTTAGTTTTACGAGCTCTGCGAACGCAGCGCTAATGCTATTTAGCATTAAATATGGTGAGGCATGTTATGAAACGAATAATGTTTGTATTTAGTTCGGTACTGTTACTGAGTATGTTTCCTTTTTCGTCGGCATACGCGATTAAAAAGTGTCAGGATGCTCAAGGGAAATGGCATTATGGCGATATTGCGGTTGCCGAATGCCAACGGTCGAAAGTGACTACACTCAATAGTCGAGGGTTCATCGCTAAAGAAAAAGAGGCACCTAAGACGCCTGAACAACTGCAGAAAGAAGCGGAGCAATTGCAGAAAGAAAAAGAAGCTCAGGAGTTGCGCGATGCTGAGATCGCAATCAAGCAAGCTGAGGAAGATGAACGGAATCGTATTTTGAGCATATACGAAACCGAAGCCGATATTGATCGGCAACGCGACAATCAAATCAATTCTGTAGACAGTAATATTGCCGTACATAAAGCCTATGTGAAGGCCGTTAATGCCAAAGTCGAGCGACTAAAATTAAAGGGAGCTAATTTTAAAGGCGTTGGTAAAGAGCGCAACCTCGCTGAAATAGCCGAAGCTGACGCGCGTGTAAAAGAATCGGCTGACGAGTTAGAGAAGTTGGAGAACCAGAAAAAATCGATTATGCAGCGATTCGCTCGAGAGAAGAAAATTTACCGGGAACTAAAAAATCCAGCCTAATCTTTGGCGGCGTGCTCTTTGGTTAAATTTGCAATTTTGAGTAGGTGAAGAGCGTGAAGTTTCAAGGGTGGCGGCTGTTAATTTGCTGCTTTGTATTAGGTGGCTTGCAGGTTCTGGCGTTTGCTCCGTTTGAATATTGGCCCGTTGCATTTCTTAGTCTAGGTCTTTATTTTTATTTATTGCGACTGCTCAAACCCAAAGCCGCGTTTCTGGCAGGTTTGACCTATGGCTATGGCTTATATGGCGTTGGTGTGTCATGGGTTTATGTCTCACTAGCAACCTATGGTGGCATGCCAGTTTGGATGGGTAGCATCGCGGTTCTCGGCTTTGCCGGAATCCTTGCATTGTTCGTTGCTTGCGCATCTGCGCTAACGGCCTTCTTGTTTCCATCACGCTATCGAATGCTGGCCTTAGCCTTGATTTGGGTTGTATTCGAGTGGATGAAAAGTTGGGTTCTTACCGGCTTCCCATGGCTTGACATAGGTTACACCCAAACTCCAACCTGGCTATTTTCTTGGGCATCAATTGGAGGTGTATATTTAGTAAGTTTGATGGTGGTTTTGATCTCCGCATTCTTAGCCCTAACCCTTTCTTACGGATTTCAAAGACAGATACGTCAAACAAGCATTTGCGTCTCAGCTATTATCGTCATAATCATGCTTTCTTTCTTTTCCGACCGTTTAGAGTGGTCAAGTCCGGTAGGGTCTGAAATTCACGTTGGCGTAATTCAAGCTAATGTGCCGATAAATCAAAAGTGGCAAACAGGTATTCGTGATCGGGTTATTTCTAATTATCGAGCGTTAAGTCAACAGCTTCAAACAGAGCATAAGGTCGATTTATTGGTTTGGCCAGAAACCGCACTACCACTTTACATGCAGCAAACTGATACTGATTTTTGGAACGATGTAACGCCTAAGAATACCGCATTACTCACCGGGATCTTAGACAGCCCCAGTATTACCCGAGGGGATCTAGAGGAAAGTTATAATGCCGCCGCATTCAGTTGCGGTGGGCAAGTACAAGTTTACCGTAAACGTCATTTAGTCCCTTTTGGTGAATATTTGCCGATGCGTTTTTTATTCAATTGGGTGCTCGAGTACCTTGAACTGCCGATGAGCGATTTTTCTTCTTGGCAGGGTTCACAGAGCTTGGCCTGTGAAGGCTTCAATGTCGGTTTATCGATATGCTACGAAGACGCGTTTGCTGCTGAATATAGGGAATCGGTAGGAGCCGCAACTCTACTCGTTAATATCAGCGAAGACGCCTGGTTTGGTGATTCTTTTGCGCCGCATCAGCGCCGTCAAATGGCGCAGATGCGGGCCAGAGAATTGTCTCGGCCGATGGTTAGGAGTGCTAATTCTGGTCCATCTTTGTTTATCAATGAACGTGGTGAACTAATCGCTGAGACCGCCCAGTTCGAGATTGCAACCATAAGTAGGGCAATGCAGCCGCAAGAGGGCGAGACCCCATTCAAAAGATTCGGCAATTGGGTGATCGCTTTTGTCTTGTTAGGTGTGTTTGGTTTACTGACCTGGACACGCACACGCCGGGATAAATAAAGAATAAGGTTAAAATCCTAAGGCTAGATTTCTCCCATCTTTTGCAGTGCCCGGTCCAAACCTGAAAAATTTGGCTTCTTGATTTTACGCGGTTGGCCATTTGCTGATCTCGGTTTACGATTAGATCGACTTACTTGAGAGGAACGAGCCGAAGCAGTTTGTAAACTGGGCTGCGAAATTTGTCCAGAGCCCCCGTCTGTATAGCTAATGATAGAGTGACTACTTCCCTTGCTGCCTTTTAATTTCTTTAAAGGTAGACTTTCTATCGCGCCATTACGATTCAATAACACTTCGCTCGTCTTGATCTCCTCAATCGAGACGCCAGCGCCCTGTATCGACTCGCCAACCGAATATAGTTTGGAGTTTCGTTTTCCTGAGACAATAATGGCACGAGCCATTGCTGTGTTGCTCGCGGCAAGAATGCCTTGCAGAGTTAAGTCCAGAGTGGTCTTAGGAGCCACTCTGACAACCGGAGCCGGATTCGGGTTGCCAAATAAATTAGCGTTTATGATGTCGTTAACGCGATATGTGTGTTTTGGCCTATTTTCGATCGGTGCTATTGATTGCTTAGCGTAGTTAGCCGTCTTTGTTTGATGTTGGGTCTTAATATTCCAGGCAATACTGCTTGTTGATAAGAGCAAAAATAATATAGAAACACCATAGACTATTTTCACGCCATGGCGTGTCCAAATAAGACTGTTCGAAATAGTGTTTAGAAGCTCCATAGCTTATAGTTTACAGTATTCACGATAAAAGCCCTATCGAAAGAGATTGTGAATCGTCTGTGTATGAACAACACTTCAAACCTAAACCGGTACTTTAAGCACTTGCCCTTTCATGTCAAAAACGAATATATTTCAAAGACTTAAGCTACGACAATGGGGTTGGTTATGGAGCGCGTATTGGCGTTTATGGCCGGTATTAATTAGAATTAAATTCAAGCAATTTTTTAAAGATGCGAACTGGTTGAGAAAGAAAGTGACGATTATCGATCACCAAACCGAAAACAAGGAGTCAGATTCGCAGCGAGCCACACAGATGCATGAGTCGGTCAGATTAGCCGCGCGTCTGCACTTTTTCTCGGCTGAGTGTTTACCCAGGTCGATAGTATTGGCTGATATGCTCAATGCAGACGGCGCTCAGGCAAGCGTTGTTATCGGCGTCAGTAAAAAGAGCAATAACTTTATTAGTCATGCGTGGGTAGAACTTGATGGTTCAACAGTTATGGAGCGCGAGACGGTTAAAGAAGAGTTTACGATCTTAGAAAGTTGAATTCGAGACACGAGCTTATAAAAGTATCAGCGTTGCCAGACCTAAGACTGAAAAATACCCTACTACGTCGGTAACCGTGGTTAAAGCGACACCACCCGCCAGTGCAGGATCAATGTTCATCTTGTCTAAAAATATAGGGATACAAACTCCAGCAATGGCACCCATTACTAAATTAGCCATCATTGCTGCCGCTATAACTAAACCCAATTGAAGGTTTTGGAACCAGAGTGCAGCGATAGCCGCGATGACAACAGCCCAAATAAAACCGTTCAGTGCGCCAACCATGGTTTCCTTTTTAAGCACTGTGAGCATATTTCCAGGCGAGATCGTGCCTAGGCTCATACCTCGAATAACCACTGTGAGCGTTTGTGTACCGGCATTGCCGCCCATACTGGCAACAATTGGCATTAGTACCGCGAGCGCCACCAGTTGTTGTATTGAGCCCTCAAAAATACCAATTACCCACGAGCCTAGTAGCGCTGTAATTAAATTTACCGCCAACCAAACGGTACGATTTTGAGAAGTTTTGGCAACGGGTGCGAAAATGTCTTCCTCTTCCTTTAGGCCGGCAGCGGCCATGATGTCGTGTTCAGCTTGATCACGGATAACGTCGACCACGTCATCAATCGTGATTCGGCCAAGTAGAACATTATTTTCATCAACCACTGGCGCTGAGATCAAATCGTAATCTGCAAAGGCTTTGGCGACATCTTCTTCGGAATCCAGACACTGAAAAATAACCGGAGTTTCAACCGCGTGCGCCACGGCGGGATCACGGCCAGGTTGAGTGATTAGACGATCGATTGGTAAAATTCCGGCCAATCGCTTTTGCCGGTCAATCAAATAAATTGTGTCGGTGTGTTCGGGTAATTCAGATTTTAGACGCAAATAGTGCAGTACAACATCGAGTGAGATGTTGTCGCGAACCGTGGTAGTGTCTAAGTTCATTAAACCACCAGCACTGTCTTCAGGGTAGGAGAGTACTTCACCTAAATTTGCCCTAGTTTCGGTGTCTACCGCGAAGAGAACGTCGGCTAACAAGGATTCAGGTAGATCTGGTATTAAATCCGCAAGCTCGTCAATATCGAGAACTTTAATCGCGTTGATAAGCTCTCGGTTGTCAAGTTCATGAGCTAAATCTTTAAATACTCCTTCACTCAATTCTGCGAGTACGTCGCCTTTAGCATCCTTGGGGATATGGACCCATGCTGACGGACGGTTCATCGGTGTTAGCTGTTCTAAGGCATCGGCGATATCGGCTGGGTGAGCTTGTGCGAAGAGTTCGGCCACGGCAACCGTATCATCCGCATTTAGCAGCTCTACGATATTATTGATTTGTGGCGTAGCTTGATGCACGTGTGGCGCTCTTACCCGTTAATCTCACTTGCGAGTATTATAGCTAGCCCTGACCATGAACGCACGAGAGATGTGCCTTGCTAATTTAATAGCTCAAAGTTGGTTAAGCTTCATTAATAGGTCTTTGGTTTCGCTCGGATTGTCGGCACTAAGGATTTTTCCGACCAAATATTTCAATTTACTGGTGTCGGCGTTCAGGATCCGATCCTTTACATCCAATAGATAATTCGCGTCCATGCTGAAGTGTTTAAGGCCTAGACCTAAAAGTAATCGTGTATAACGTACATTTCCCGCCATCTCACCGCACAAAGAGACCGGTATTTCGGCTTTTTTTCCAGCTAAAATAATCTGTTTAATCAATTGCAAAACAGCCGGGTGGGTAGGGTCGTATAAGTAGTTTACCGCGTCGTCTACGCGATCGATTGCGAGTGTATACTGAATCAGATCGTTAGTGCCGATAGAGAGGAAATCCAATTTTTTTGCGAAAATGTCGGCCATGATTGCGGCGGCTGGAACCTCGACCATGCCGCCTACTTTTATTCGAGAGTCATAGGCAATACCCTCTGATTTCAGTTCGGACTTAGTCTGTTTAATAATGGTAAGCACTTGGTTAATTTCGTCGACGTTGCTAACCATTGGAATCATTATGGAAACTTTGCCAAAAGCCGACGCTCTTAATATCGCTCTGAGTTGCGGTTTGAATATCTCCACGTGATTTAAGCACATGCGCACCGCTCGTAAGCCCAATGGCGATTCGCTCGACTTTTTATTCGGGTAGTCGAAGTCGAGTTGTTTATCACCGCCAATGTCTAATGTTCGAATCACAACGGGTTTTTGAACACTTGTAGCAATGCGTTTGTACTCACGATATTGTTCGGCTTCATTGGGTGCCTGATCGCGATTCATGAATAGATATTCGGTTCTGTACAACCCAACCCCTGCGGCATTCACTTTGGTGACGGCCTTGACATCTTTGACAGTCTCAATATTCGCTAACAACTGGATGCGTTCTCCGTTGACGGTTTTACTCAGTTTCTTAGTAAGAGTACTGAGCTCCCTCTGCCGAGCGCGGATTTTACTTTGCCGAGTTTTATATTCACGCAGAACTTTGTCACTGGGGTTAATGACAATAATTCCTCGCATGCCGTCAACGATAAGAAGGTCGTTATCGTTTATATAACGAGTGCTACCATGTAGTCCTACGACCGCTGGCATTTTTAGGCTTCTAGCGACAATCGCTGTATGTGAAATCTGACTTCCAAGATCGGTTACAAAAGAGGCGACTTTGCGGTCTTTAATAAACATCGTTTCGGCTGGAGATAAATCTTTACCGACGATGATTTTACCGCCCAAATCTTCGTCGTTGAACTCGTCGAGGGTGTGAGAAACAATTCCTAAGAGGTTCCTGAGAACTCGATTAGTAACATGTTGTACGTCCCCCTTTTTTGCACGCAAATAGGCATCTTCCATTTGCTCAAAGACTTTAATTAAGGTGTCGGCTTGCGCTTGCAATGCGTATTCAGCATTAACTAATTCCTCGCGAATAATCTTAATGGATTCATCCACGATCATAGGGTCGCGCAGCATTAACATGTGTGCGTTAATAAACGCGGCACTTTCTTTTGGAGCGTCTTTTGGAAGATTTTTTAGTAAAGTTTTATAGGTGTTTTCTGTATTAAGGATTGCCGAACGAAATCGTTTTACTTCGGTTACAATTTCTTGTCGTTCCAACACAAAATGCGGTATTTCTATGTCACTATTTTTAAGTACATAGGCGGGGCCAATTGCGATGCCGCGGCCAATACCAGAACCGAATAAACTCAACATCGCGATTTACTCATCCTCGTCGAAGTGGTTATTTATCAGTGTAGTCACGGCGTCCATCGCCGCCTTTTCATCGTCCCCGTCGGTTCTAAGTGTCACGGTGCTACCTATAGAAGCGGCTAACATCATCACTGACATTATACTTTTTGCGTCAGCGGTATGAGACCCGAAAATCACCTCAACCCGGCAACCAAAGCGAGCTGCCGTACTGACTAATTTAGCCGAGGCTCTAGCGTGAAGGCCTAGCTTATTAATAATTTCTATTTCTTGTTCAAGCATTTGTGTAAATTTTTGCTGGCGTTAGTTATAGACTTAATTCACGGTGGCGAACAATCGTCTGAATATTTGAGTGGTTCGAGAAATGTTGTTGCAACAAGTTGCTTAGGTAGACTGAGCGGTGTTGACCACCGGTACAGCCTATGCCTACTGTTATGTAGTTGCGGTTGTCGTTAATAAAATGCGGTAGCCAGTGTTCAACAAAGTTACGAACCTGTTGATACATTTCAGTGCACAGCGATTGGTCTGCGAGAAAATTTTGAACCGGCTCATCTAGGCCAGTTAGCGGTTTTAACTCTGCGTGCCAATGTGGGTTAGGCAAGCAACGCACATCAAACATAAAGTCAACATCGATGGGGCTGCCATATTTAAATCCAAAAGATTGAAACAGTAACGTTAAAGAATGTTCGCTGCCATGTTCACTGTCGTCTCGAATAATACTGCGTAGTTCATGAGGAGTCGTATTCGATGTGTCTATTTTTCGATCAGCGATTGTGGATAAATGCTTCAGTAATTCACGCTCTTTATGAATAGCCTCTATAAGAGACGTGTTTTTGTCCGACAATGGGTGTTTGCGCCGCGTTTCACTATAACGCCTCAGTAACGTATCGTTATCGGCGTCAACAAAGATCACCCTTGTTTCAATATTGAAAGAATTTAAACTCTCGAAACTGCTTTTTAAGTCACCGATAAAGTCTTGGTTACGGGAGTCGATGCTGATTGCACAATTGTGATGGGTTGTATTGTTTGCTAGTACACGAGCCGCCATTTCGGCTACAAGTGAAGCGGGTAAATTGTCTATACAATAAAACCCTAAGTCCTCGAGCACTTGTAGCGCAATGGTTTTGCCGGAGCCTGAGGTTCCGCTAATGATAAAGAATTTTGGAGAACTCTTTGACATGGTTAGGTTTGCGAAGACCAAGTTCCAATCAAGCCGATAACTTCTTGTGACGACTGAGCATTAGACAATTTGGTTTTCTTGGTTGGATCAGACATTAACCTAGCTATATCGGCTAATAAGTTTAGATGTTCTTGCGATGCGTCTTTAGGTACCAGCAATCCAAATGCTAAATTTACCGCTTGTTTATCCATGCTGTCGTAATCTACCGGATTTCGTAGTGAGATAATCGCTACCACGGCAGTGTTTGCTTGCTCACATCGAGAATGCGGTAGCGCCACACCGTTGCCTATGCCAGTATTTCCAAGCTTCTCTCTTTCTAATAGTTGGTGATAAATATCTTTCTCACGAACATCTTTATCAAGAGATATGGTCAAAAGACGTGCCATTTCTTCAAGCAGTTTTTTAGCGCTGCTAATGTCGGCATTGACGGAAATGAGATCTGCATTCAGTGTTCTAAACAGGACGTTTTGTTGCAGAGAGGTTGAACTTGTCATTTGAGATTGGTATCTATTCGTAAAAATCCACCGAGATCACAGATAACTTATTAAAGAACATAAATTACCTACGATCACGATGGACCGGTGTTAGCGAATTCGCAGAGCGTCCAGCACGCAAGCGCGCTGTTTGCGCTTAGTGTTGGTGGTTAACCTACTATTTCGAATTCTTGATCTTTAAGAGCACCGCCGTTTCGGTGGTGGTCGGTTATTTTTTCTTTGTGCTTTCGCACTTGAGAATCCAGTTTATCAGCTAAGTCATCAATTGTGGCATACATGTTATCCGAATCAGCGTGTGCATGCATGGTAATGCCCTTGGCATTCACGGTTGCTTCTGCTTTGTGATGAATCTTCTCTACGTGCAACACCACGTCGATACTATTCAAATGATCAAAGTGTCGCTCTATCCGTTCCATCTTCTCACCGATATAGTGCTTCATTGAATCGGTTAAATCGATTTGATGACCTGAGATAGTTAACTGCATATGGTTCTCCTATTGAGTTGTTGACGAGACATAGAACGCTCGCCGATTGCCATGCATATCGTATGGGCCGCCGAGAGCTATCAATAGAGCGAAAGATGCGGACCACCGTTCAGTGGCCTAGCCATCGTCGTCAAATCATTAAACCAGTGATTTACGTTGACTGGATGGCGCTATGTGCATGCTCTCGCGGTATTTAGCCACGGTGCGTCTGGCAACGATATGCCCTTGTTGTTCTAACTCTTTAGCGATTTTGCTGTCGCTCAATGGCTTGGCCTTAGATTCAGCCTCAACCATTGCTTTGATCAACGAGCGAATGGCCGTTGAGCTAGAAACAGCGCCATCAGTGGTGCTGAGTGCGCTGGAAAAGAAAAATTTTAGTTCGTACACCCCTCTCGGACAGTGTAAATATTTACCCGACGTTGCTCTCGAGATGGTCGATTCATGCATTTCAAGCGCTTCGGCGATATCTTGTAATATCATTGGATGCATAGATTGTTCGCCATTGTCAAAGAAACCCTGTTGGCGTTCAATGATCGCCTCGGTAACCAGTAATAAAGTGTCGTAGCGACTCATCAAACTTTTGATGAACATCTTCGCTTGTAACAAATTATGTTGAATATAATTACTACCTTCCTTATCGAGTACGCTAGCGGTATCGTTTTTCGATTCGAGTAAATCTGAATAAGTAGTATTCACTCTCAGCTTAGTCTGATTGTCTGGGTTTAATTGGGCCACCCATTTGTTGCCCATTTTTTTGACATGAACATCGGGAATAATGTGGTTTTCGGCGTCGCTTTCAAATTGCGACCCGATTCGAGGATTGAGCTGTGTGATTAAGCTCAGAGCGTTGCTAAGCCCTTGCTCGCTGATGTTAAGTTCTTTTCTTAGTTTTACAAGATTATGTGAGCCAAGCAAATCCAAATGATTTTCAACAATCAGCTTGGCAGCTTCTAAGCCTAGCGATTCTCGAGGTTGCTGATCTAACAACATGCTTAGTCGTTCACCTAAATCCCGAGCCCCGACACCGGTCGGTTCTAAGCTCTTGACTAAGCTTAGCATCGCTGCGACTTCGTCTTCCTCAGCGTCCATTTCTGGAGGTAAGATGTTAACAACATCACACAGCTCGGCGGTTAAATAACCGTCTTCGTCGAGACTGTGAAGAATGGCGCGAGCAATCAGCTTATCTTGCTGACTGAGGCTGGTCATGCGAATTTGCCAATCTAAATGTTCGAATAAGGTCTCTTGTTTTACCGCGAATTGGGTGAATTCTTGATCACTAGAAATAGTTGCCGGTGATGCGTTGGCGTTGGTTCGATGCGACTCAAACGACTCTTGCCAATTGACGGACAAATCTTGTTCTGGTGCTAAATGGTCAGTTGCTTCAATTTCAAAGCCCGGATCGGCCGCTTCCGCCACAGGTTGAGGCACGCCGTTATCCTGAGCACGAGCGAGAGTTTCAGTTTGTTCCACCGGCGTGATTTCCTGCTCAACCCTTTCAAGAAGGGGGTTTGAATCAAGTGTTTGCTGGATTTCGAGTTCGAGGTCTAGTGAGGGTAGTTGTAGCAGTTTCAGCGACTGCTTGAGTTGCGGTGTGAGGGTGAGTTGCTGTGAGAATTTTAAGTTTAAGGTTTGTTTCATCTACTACCGAGTTTTAACTACTAGACTGAGGGCCTCTTTTAGCCTTCAAATGCGATTGCACCTCATCGATGTGTATGAATTCAGTCTATACCCATATTTAGCCTATTGCCAATGAAAATGACAAATTCTAAATATTCTAGAGCAATTTAGGCCTATACGTTGACGGGGGCTAAATTTTGAATTTAGAGCCTAAATAAACATCTCGAACGCCCTGGTGGCTCAGAATTTGCTTGGCTGTGCCTTCTGTTAGCACTCGGCCTTCAGTCAGAATGTATGAATGATCGCAAATATCCAATGTTTCTCGAACATTATGATCGGTAATAATGATGCCAATTCCAGAATTACGCAGGTAATCGATAATTTGCTGAATATCACCCACTGAAATCGGATCTATACCAGCGAAAGGTTCGTCGAGTAATATAAAGTATGGTTTTAAGGCGATGGCGCGCGCAATTTCAGCCCGCCGACGTTCTCCGCCTGAGAGTGAAATACCCAGAGTGTCGCGTTTATGGCCAATATTAAATTCTTCCAGTAATTGTTCAACACGTCGGCTGCGGAGTTGTGGCGATAGGCTCTTATCGGTCTCCAACACCGCCATTAGGTTTTCAGCGACGGTAAGCTTTCGAAAAATAGAGGGTTCCTGAGGTAAATACCCGATGCCGAGCTTGGCTCTAGAATGCATTGGTAGATGGCTAATATCTTGTCCATTTAACAAAATACGGCCACTGTCACTGCGGACAAGCCCTACGACCATATAAAAACTAGTGGTTTTACCAGCTCCGTTGGGGCCTAACAAGCCAACAACTTGTCCGCTTTCAACCGAGATGTTTATTTTCTTAACCACCTGCAAGCCCTTATAACTTTTGCATAAGTCTCGCGTTTGAAGAATACTCATATCTATTATCAGGGCAATAAATTAGTTGCTTATTTTTTCTTCTTTGGTTGAAGAATTAATCTCGAGCGTCCTGCTTTAGCGGGCTGCGGTGTGGGCTTTACCACAGGGTCTGTGGCTTGTTCGCTTGATTCTTTTTGATCACTTTTCGGTGTGCTGGTCGATGCGGTCACTGGTGCAGAAGTGGGGCCTTGGTCATCATCCTTAAATGGGTCTTCTAATTTAGGCTTTGGTTTGGCAGTACCGGGCTTTCCAGCCGTATTGATGTTTGAATTGCCCGAAATACGCATTTTATCGGTGGCCATATTATAGACAATTTTATTGCCCGTGGCGGTTGACTCGCCTTGTTTGAGAGCGGCTTTTCCTATTAGCGTTATAGTATTGGTGGGATAATCAACTAAAATCTTCTTTGCCCATCCTTCGACGTCTTGGGATTGGCCATCAGGGCGCTGTTTAAACCGAGCGAGCGAGCCGTCAGCTACGGCTTTAACCAGTTCACCTTGCTTGTTATAGGTACCCACTAGCTTGTCGGCCTTAAGCCGCAGTGTTCCTTGCACTACTAGTACGTTATTTGTCAGGGTTCTAACCCCAGTCTTGAAATCTATAAAGGTGTCGTCAGCTTGTATCTGAGCTGGTTGATCGCGGTCACTGCTTAATGCGACAACATTGGCACTGTGGCTCAGCCCTGCGATTAAAGTGAGGCAAATTAGTATATTTGATTTCATTTTTTGGCCCTTTTGTTTGCCAGATTCGCATTACTCAGATCGTAATAAGATCTTTATGGATCTTCTGGTTTAATAAGTTTGACTGACAATCAATTAATTTGTTTTTTTAGTCTTATTGCAACCGGTAAAATATAGCACACAAGCTGACTGGGAGATGAATAGAGGGGGTTAAAATAACTCTTCGCTCGAACTTTTATCAAGCAGTACTCTCATACGTTTAGAGGTCATAGTGCCGCCTGGGCTTTGCGAGTCAGCTTCTACCACTACCTTGACATTGCCGGTCATTAACACTTCATCGCCACTTGAGTTCATCCAGCCGGAGTCGGCGTAAGTGTGACGTGGCGCAATGCCTTCTTGATATTGCACAATATGTGGGTAGTCGAATAAGGCAGTATCATCATCTGGAAAATGAGCCATGCGTTTGGCCTTGATCACAAAACGGCGTTGTCCGTTCTTGTCTAGGCCGGTCGCTACGAAATTTTCGATGTAATAATCAGGATCGTGCCGATTTTCAAAGGTTTGTAGCTCAGGCTCGTCTTCAATCATCACGTTTTGCAGGTATATTCCTCCTAAACCCACTAGGCCAAGAATAGATATATACAAAAATGTTTCGAGTTGTTTCACGTGATGCGGGTGTTTGTAAGCTAATTGTTTAGCGCCACTATTATTGAGTGTCGCTTCTATTAAGTGCCGTTTCTATTGAGTACCACTTAGACCCAAATGGTAGCGGTCCTGACTATAGAGTAATACATCACAGATCGATCTTACTGCTCCCTGTCCGCCTGTTAATGGAGAAACCCAGTCAGCAATGTCGCGCACAATGAAATGGCCATTCTCGACCGAAAACTTCAATCCGCACTGTGTCATTACTGGTAAATCAATCACATCATCGCCAACAAAACAGCAATCGTCACCCGTTAAAGCGAGTTCCTCAATTAACTGTTTGAAGACCGATAATTTATCGTTTGCGCCTAAATAACAATGTTTGATTCCAAGATCCTTCAAGCGCGTTTGCAAAGCTAAAGACTTGCGTGCAGAGATAACTCCTACGGTGATGCCAGCGGACTGTAACATCTTTAGACCATGTCCATCTAAGGCATGGAAAACCTTAATTTGTTCGCCATCAGCCGAGTAATGTAACTTGCCATCAGTCAGTACACCGTCTACGTCAAAGAGAGCGAGTTTTATGTTCGCCGCTTTGCGCATCACCTCTTGCGTAACGGTATAAGGTAGCGGTGGAAGTGGTTTCATAAAATTCCTGCCCGTAACAAATCTTGCATGTTCAGCGCGCCGACCACGCCTGAGCTGTCAGTGACAATTAAGCCACTGATACTCTCTTGCTTCATCAAACTAACCAGTTCGGCAGCCAATGTTGTTGGTCGTGCGGTGATTGGATCGGCCGTCATCACCTGAGAAATCGGGGTATCGATACTCACTCTGTCGGATAAGGTCCGACGTAAATCTCCGTCTGTGTAGATACCAAGTAAAACATTGTCGTTATTGACAATGCCGGTCATTCCCAAGCCTTTGCTCGACATTTCAACTAAGGCATCGGACAATAACGCACTTTCTGGCACCAAAGGTATTTCGTCTTCTGTGTGCATGATGTCTTCGACATATAACAATAGGCGACGACCGAGAGATCCGCCTGGATGAGAACGAGCGAAATCGCTCTCGTCGAAGTCACGTGCGTTCAATACCGCTATCGCAAGCGCGTCGCCGACCGCTAAAGTGGCCGTGGTACTGGCCGTGGGAGCTAGATTCATTGGGCATGCCTCCTGATCGACCGGAATGTTTACGTAGACATCAGACAGCGTCGCCAAGGTCGAACTTGGAACACTCGCCAAACCGACTAGTTTCACACCCATGCGTTTAATAATTGGCAAAATTGACAGAACTTCAGAGGTTTCTCCTGAGTTTGATATGGCTAATACCAAGTCCTTTGGGGTAATCATGCCAAGATCACCATGGCTGGCTTCACCAGGGTGCACGAAGAAAGCGGGTGTGCCAGTGCTTGCTAAGGTGGCGGCGATTTTACCAGCAATGTGCCCAGATTTCCCCATGCCCGTGACAACCACCCGACCTTCGCAATCCAGGATCGCTTGGCACGCTTTTTCAAATGCATCGCCAAGCTGGTCGAGCTGCTTAGTGATGGCCTCGGCCTCAATATTTAATACACGGTAGGCGGAGTCTAGAAATGCAGTTTTTTTCATGATCGAAGGGTATCGCTGCAGCGACAAAAGATCAAACAGAGGTGGCGATTAAATACCCAATGTAAGCGATGTAGCCCGAAAGCAATATGCTGCCCTCTAAGCGGCCAAAACGTCCCTTAACCATGGCAACACCCAACATAAATAAGGTGAATGCAAACATTACCGGAAAATCGCGCCAGAGTGCAGTGATGTCAATTTCTGTGGTTTTGAGGGCGCCTGTCAAGCCGAGTACCCCAAGCGTATTAAAAACATTAGAGCCAATGATGTTGCCAATAATCAAGTCGTGAACACCTTTACGGGCCGCAGCGACCGCCGCAGCAAGCTCCGGCAAGCTGGTGCCAATAGCCACAATTGTGAGACCAATAATCAGTTCGCCGACACCAAAGTACTCAGCAATCTCGACAGCCCCATTGACTAACATCTTCGACGCAGCCATTAGTAAAATAATGCTAAACACCGTCCAGGCTGCGTACACTGCGGTCGACTTTTTAGCATCGACTTCAGCGTCAGTAGTCGACGATTCAGTTATTTTGTTTTCTTGTCCTCGAGCAGACCACACCAAATACCCAATGAGAACACTCAGCAGGAGTAAGCCATCGAGCAAAGACAGTACCCCATCAGCAATCAGCGCAACCGCAAGAACTCCGGTGAGTAAAACAATCGGTAGATCTGTGGTTGCGGTTGACCGGTTGACCGGAAGTGCTCGTACAATAGCGGCGCATCCCAACACCATGCCGATATTAGTAATATTTGAACCTAAGGCATTGCCCAGAGCTAGATTGCCTTTGCCATCGAGCGATGCCATCGCCGATACAAATAACTCGGGCGCCGAGGTGCCAAAGCCAACCACAATGATACCGACTAGAAATGTTGATATGCCAATGTTTCCTGCCAACTCTGAGGCGTTATCGACCAATAAGTCGGCGCTCCACATGAGCAGAAAAAAGCCCACTAGGACGAGGGCTATGGCGATTTCGATTTGCATTTGAAAAAAAAGTCTCTGAGCAACATGAAGCGTTACATTTTATAGCGTGAGTGTGTTGCTTTCGTTAGGCAATTGCAACCTCAACTGATGCAAACGGCGCTGAATTTACAAATTCTCAAAAAGATCAATAATTTTATAGTTATCGCCGTCCAGACGTTGGCCTTTACGCTAAGCGCGTTAGCGTTAGAAATGGCGGGGTCCTTAGTCGACGGATATCTAGGAAACCAGGTTCTTTTAGTAATAATCGAACAATTTATTAAAAAAATGCTAAAAAATATTTAATATTATTCCGCTTTCAACGGTCTTATCTAAGAGACTGTGTAGAGGCTTGGGTTTCTTGTTTATGCAATGATCTGAAATCAAGCTTGTTTTTTTCTAAATAGGCCCTAAAGATCAGTTCTATGAGAACTATCGGCTGTTCAGAAACCTAAAGAACCTGACACATTCTGTAACGATTCATTAATCTGGGGTTAAGCTAAGTTTGCTATCCTCACTGCTAAAGCGTCAACTGCTTATGTTTGATGCATTAAATTTTTTGTTGGGAGATCACAATGAAATTGATAAAACATTCTATTATCAAGGTGTCGGCTGTTATTACCGCGCTCTTTATGATGTCAAGCTTGGCGCAAGCGATGCAGAGTCCCCAAGAAGTGGTTAGGCAAACTGTTGATTCAATGGTTGCCCAGCTTCAAGCCAATCGTACGACCTACGAGGCTGATGATGAGGCCTTGTACGCGATGCTTAATAATACCTTGCTACCCGCTTTGCACGTCCCCAGAATGGCGGATTTAATTCTTGGTAAGAAAGTAGCGACCGCTGCTTCTGCTGAGCAAAAAGGCGCGTTTGTTGAAGAGTTTAAGACTTTTTTGTTACAGACATACGCTACTGGATTACTTAACGCTACCGGTAAAGAAAAGGTGGTTTATGAGCCGGTCCAATTGGCACCTGGCGCTGACAAAGTTAAGATTAAAGCGAGGTTGATATCAGCTTCTGGCGATGAATTCCCGATCGTTTTATCGATGAGTAATCGTAAAGACACGAGCTGGCGAGCTTATAATTTAGACGTAGCAGGTATCAATTTTATTCGCACCTATCGCTCAAGCTTTGCGTTAACCTTAAAAGAGAAAGGAATTGACGGATTGATAGGCGACCTTCGCGGTAAAAACGCGCGTTAGACGTTATACTTCAGGTTGATTGTCGAAAGGCGAGCTTTGCTCGCCTTTTTTGTTTTTGTCATGACAATTACCTTTGTCATATCTGGTGCTTTTTTGTACCCAATCTATTTTGAGAATAATCGTGACTCAAGAACAACAAGCCAATACTGATGAAAAGCCCGCAATCTCACTGCAAGGTGTCAGTAAATACTACGGCGAATTACAAGCCTTGGATAATGTCAGCTTTGATATTAGACAAGGCGAATTCTTTGGACTTCTAGGGCCTAATGGCGCTGGTAAGTCGACACTGATAAGTGCCATTGCTGGATTAATAAAGGTCAATTCGGGCAATATTTCGATACTTGGCGCCGATGTACAAAAGGACTATCGTCAGGCCCGCATGAAGTTAGGTGTGGTACCGCAAGAAATTGTGATGGATCCTTTCTTTACCGTTCGCGAAACATTGAGGTTTCAATCGGGTTATTTTGGTCTGCGCAATAACGATCAGTGGATTGATGAATTGTTAGAGCAACTCGGGCTCTCTGACAAAGCAGACTCGAATATGAGGAAGTTATCGGGCGGTATGAAGCGGCGCGTGCTAATTGCTCAAGCCTTGGTCCATAAGCCGGAAGTATTAGTACTTGATGAACCTACGGCCGGTGTAGATGTGGAGCTTAGGCAATCAATGTGGCGTTTTGTGCGACGACTGCACAAAGAAGGCCACACCATAGTTTTAACCACGCACTATTTGGAAGAGGCCGAAGAGTTGTGTGACCGCATCGCGATTATCAACAAAGGGCAATTGTTGGCGTTGGAAACCAAAGAGGATTTGTTGGCGCGCGGGCTTGGCAGTAAACTATTGCTGCGCGCAACGCATACGATAGAAACTATTCCGTTGGAATATCAGGATCGAATAGCTCGTTTAGAAGGCAATGAAGTTGAGTTGACCATTCACCGAGACAGCGATTCGGTAATGGAAATAATAGATCGCTTAAGAGCTGCTTCTATCAATATCGAATATGTCTCGGTATTGAGCGACAGTCTCGAAGATGTTTTTGTTCGAATGACCGGTGAACAACAAGGAGATCAATCATGAATTGGGCAGCAACGTACACTTTGCTCCATAAGGAAGTCGCGCGATGGCGCAAAGTTTGGATGCAGACCGTTTTAGCGCCAGTGGTTACTGCTTTGCTTTATGTGTTGGTTTTCGGGCATGTATTAGAAGGGCGGGTCGAAGTCTTTGATGGGGTCAGCTATACCGCCTTTTTGATCCCTGGTTTGTTAATGATGACGGTTATTCAAAACGCCTTTGCCAATACTTCGTCGAGTTTGATCCAATCCAAGGTTATGGGCAGTATTGTGTTTATCTTATTGCCGCCTTTTTCGGATTTAGAGATGTTTCTAGCGTATATCGGTGGCGCTGTGTTACGTGGGTTAGTGGTTGGCATTGGAGTGTTCTTGCTGGCAATATTTTACGTTAATGTGCCAGTCGAAAATTTTGCGGTGATCATAATATTCGCAATTCTAGGCAGCTACGTGATGGGAGCCCTAGGTTTAATTGCTGGAATGTGGGCCGAAAAATTCGATCAAATTGCGGCTTTTCAGAGTTTTCTAATCGTGCCATTGACCTTTCTTAGCGGCGTGTTTTATTCGATAAAATCTTTACCTCCGTTTTGGTATCAATTGTCAAAAGCTAACCCATTTTTCTATATGATCGATGGCTTTCGTTACGGTTTTTTCGGACAGTCTGATCAGCCTGTATTGTTAAGCTTATTTGTGATGTTAACGGCAACCGCAGTGTTAACTTTGATTTGCGTGTCGATGCTTAAGAATGGATATAAACTACGAGATTCTTAAGCCACATAATTTCGCCCAAGTAGCGCTTAAACTAAGCAAATATTAATCTCTCAATTAGTCGCTTGAACTGGCTGAAACAATGGCTTTCGGGTATTCTAGCGCCCATTAATTCCTCGACTTGAGAAAAACGAACTATGGTTACTCCTGAGCAACTTAAAAATTGGATTGAATCTGGCTTTAGCGACGCGCAAGTAGCGGTAGAGGGTGACGGCCATCACTTCGAAGCGATCATAGTCGCCGTTGAATTCGAAGGTAAATCTCGTATTCAACGTCACCAACTTGTGTACGCAGCGCTTGGTGACAAAATGAAGGCCGAAGTGCACGCATTATCGATGAAAACTCTAACTCCATCAGAAGCTTAGCGGCACTCTATGGCTGACTAATATATTGAATCTCCAACTCTTTGAAAGAGGTAAACAAAATGACCGAACAAGTAACGATGCAAGATCAAATCAAACAAACCGTAAGCGATAACAAGGTGGTCCTTTTCATGAAAGGTAACGCCAATTTCCCGCAATGCGGTTTCTCTGGCAAAGCAGTGCAAATCTTAACCGCACTTGAAGCTGAGTTTGTCACCGTCGACGTTCTTAGTAATGATCAAGTTCGAGAAGGGATTAAACAGTATTCGAGTTGGCCTACTATTCCTCAGCTATACGTCAATGGCGAATTTATTGGCGGCAGCGATATCATGACCGAAATGTACGAAGCGGGTGAATTAAAAGACACTCTAAGCTCATAGCGTTGGCGACTATAGGAAGTCCAACGATATGGATAAACTGATTGTCAAGGGCGCTGGCCCACTTGATGGCGAAGTCATTATTTCGGGAGCTAAGAATGCGGCATTGCCGATTCTTATTTCCTCACTGCTGGTCGACGGTAAATTGACCTTAAGCAATGTGCCTCATCTACAAGATATTACCACCACCATGAGTTTGTTGTCTTACTTGGGTGTGGAAATGGAGATCGATGAGCGCATGAATATTTGTGCCGATGCCAGTGGTTTGAATCAAAGCCGTGCGCCTTACGATTTGGTAAAAACCATGCGCGCGTCTATTTTGGTATTGGGCCCACTGGTCGCACGGTTAGGCCATGCTGAAGTTTCTTTGCCTGGAGGTTGCGCAATCGGCTCTCGGCCAGTCAATCTGCACATTAAAGGTCTCGAAGCCATGGGCGCGACGGTAGTCATCGAAGACGGTTATATCAAAGCCACCTGCGAGCGTTTACAAGGCGCGCGCATATTTATGGACATGGTTTCAGTAACCGGCACCGAAAACTTAATGATGGCTGCTGCCTTAGCTCAGGGAACTACTATTATTGAGAACGCTGCCAGAGAACCTGAGATCGTTGATTTAGCCAATTGTTTGAATGCAATGGGTGCTAGCGTTTCTGGAGCGGGCACATCTGAATTGATAATTGAGGGCGTAGATTCATTAACTGATGCCAGCCACACCGTGATTGCAGACCGAATTGAAACCGGAACGTATTTGGTTGCTGGTGCTATTACACGAGGGCGAGTTAAGGCACGTGCGACCGACGCCGCTTATTTAGATGCGGTGCTAGACAAACTCGTTGAAGCGGGTGCAGATATTACGCTTGATGAGGACAGCATAGAACTAAATATGCATGGTAATCAGCCCAAAGCGGTTGATATTCACACCGCACCGCACCCAGCGTTTCCAACCGACATGCAGGCTCAGTTTGTTGCCATGAACGCGGTAGCACAGGGAACCAGCAAAGTGGTTGAAAATATTTTTGAAAACCGTTTTATGCACGTACAAGAGCTACAACGCATGGGTGCACAAATCGACTTAGAGGGCAATACCGCCTTCATCACTGGTCGTAACAAGCTGCGCGGCGCTCCGGTAATGGCAACCGATTTAAGAGCGTCTGCGAGTTTGGTGTTGGCGGCCTTGATGGCCGATAAACCCACAGTGATCGATCGCATATACCACATTGATCGCGGATATGAGAGCATTGAAGAAAAACTATCGCGCTTGGGTGCTAACATTCGACGTGTTCCGGGTCATGTTTGGGACAAAGATCTTAGTTTGCAAGAACTAGTTAAATAGAAAATTAATACTGAGTAAGCCATGATTACCCTAGCGCTTTCAAAAGGCCGCATTCTAAAGCAGACGCTGCCCTTGCTTGAGCAAATCGGCATCATCTTAAATGATGACCCATTCACTAGTCGAAAATTGATTTTCACAACTAATCGCGACGACCTTCAATGCGTTATAATTCGCGCTACCGATGTGCCGACCTACGTACAATTCGGTGCCGCCGATGTCGGCATAGTGGGCAAGGACGGCCTATTGGAACACGGCGGTGAAGGTTTATGTGAACTGCTCGACTTGCAATATTCTAAATGTCGTCTTATGACCGCAGTACGGGCCGACGACGTAGACCGACCGAAAACTCAAAAACGTTTACGCGTAGCCACCAAGTACGTGAAGTCGGCCAAGCGCTACTATCAATCTCAGGGTATTCAAGCCGAAATCATTAAGCTGTACGGAGCGATGGAATTAGCGCCTTTGGTTGGTCTGGCAGATGAAATCGTCGATCTCGTTGAAACCGGCAGCACCCTCAAGGCAAATAATCTTGTGGCTAAGGAAGTAGTTGCACACAGTTCCTGTAGGCTAATCGCCAATTCGGCTTCTATGCGAGTTCACCATTCAGAAATTTCTGAATTGTCCAGTCAGCTTTCAGCGCTCGTAAACGGCGAGTAAGTTAGCCCATCATGAACGTGATGTTATCGAAATTAAGATCGTCGGATAGCGATTTTACCGCACGGCTCCGGTCTTTATTGAATCGAGATCAAACATTAGAATCGGGTGTTGAAGCGGTCGTTGCTAAGGTGGTGAGCGCTGTCGCACAAGAGGGTGACAGTGCTTTGTTTCGCTACACCCAACAATTTGATAATTTCGACGTCGAAGCCCGCGGTTTAGAGGTTCGTCCTGCGCGATTACGCCAAGCATTGGGTCAAATTCCTTCGCAACAACGAGAAGCTTTGGAGTACGCGGTTGAACGTGTCAGAAGTTATCATCAAAAACAATTTGCTGAGTCTTGGAGCTATACGGAGGAAGATGGCACCGAGCTGGGTCAAAAAATTACTCCGATGAAACGTGTGGGTGTTTACGTGCCGGGTGGCAAGGCCACCTATCCGTCATCGGTCGTCATGAATGCTGTACCAGCAAAGGTGGCCGGCGTAAGAGAACTCATCATGGTATCTCCGACACCAAACGGCGAGTTTAACGATATGGTTCTCGCTGCGGCCTTACTCGCGGGTGTTGATCGCGTGTTTAGAATCGGTGGCGCGCAGGCAATAGCCGCCCTGGCGCATGGCACCGATACCATACCCGCGGTGGATAAAATAACCGGTCCGGGCAATATCTACGTTGCCACGGCTAAAAAACAAGTTTTCGGTAAAGTCGGTATCGATATGATTGCTGGGCCTTCCGAAGTTCTTATTATTGCGGATGACAGCGTTGACCCTGATTGGGTGGCGATGGACTTATTTGCACAAGCTGAACACGATGAAGTCGCACAGTCTATCTTACTCACAGAGAGCGAATTAGTCGCTGAACGAGTTCAGCAATCGGTCGATAAGCTATTACCGACCATGGAACGTGCCGAGATCATTCGGCAATCACTCAAACGAAACGGAGCAATTATCATTGCTGGCGCTCGTGATGAAGTGGTGGAAATAGCGGATGAAATCGCCGCTGAGCACTTGGAAATATTCACTCGAAACGCCGACAGTCTAGCCGATGATATCAGCAATGCAGGAGCCATCTTTATTGGTCCATACAGCGCCGAATCATTAGGTGACTATTGCGCAGGTCCAAATCATGTCCTGCCCACGGCTGGAACCGCTCGGTTTAGTTCGCCTTTGGGTGTTTACGATTTTCAGAAACGCACCAGTATGATCAAAGTGTCTCGTGTTGGAGCGCAGTCTATAGGCGGCTACGCAGCCACCTTAGCGAGGGGTGAGTCGCTTACAGGTCAT
>CAYQVT010000015.1:0-30372 GCA_964420885.1 uncultured Gammaproteobacteria bacterium | reverse complement strand
GATTCGCTCAGCACCATAGCCAAGCGCTACGGAGTGAGTGTCAGCGCACTTAAAACTAGCAATAACCTGCATAATAGTCGTATAAGGGCGGGTAAGGATTTATTGATACCAGTGCGCGACGTGCCATTAGTGACAACTCAAAAAACGATTTCAGATTTATCGAAAGGCAACAACCAACAACTTAAATCGAATGCTCAATTCATACATCAGGTGAAAAGCGGCGACACGCTATGGTCTATAGCTCGCCAATATAAAGTCAATATGAATAAATTGCTTAGCTGGAATAACATCTCAAAAAACCAAATTCTGCAACTAAATCAAACCTTGTTGGTCATGAAAAACTGATTCACAGATATCGAGCAATTAACCCAGTAGTGTTTATGTTGACTTAAGATATGAAAATGGTGCCGTGCCAAGGAACTGCGCCAGGAAGCTAAAGTTCGCGAAGGAAAATAAGCGCATCCTCGCGCAAGCCATTGGCAGACGTAACGCGATAATATTGTTTACGTATTGCGATTTGCCGAAATTGCCATTTCGAATACAAACTTTGTGCCGCCTCGTTACTCGCTCTCACCTCTAGAAAAAGCTTAGATAAGTTTCGAGTTTTGGCAAAATTAACAATGTCCTCCATCAACATATGACCCAAGCCCAAGCCTTGAAACTGTGGCGCCGCGACTACATTGAGTATGTGTAACTCATCGAATATCTCTGACGACACGTGATATGCCACCAACTCATCACTATCACCTCCAAGCATTTCAATAACACGACAAAAATAATCCTTGGTTAAGGATTCCTCAAAAGAAAGTCGGCTCCAAGGACTGACTTGTGCATTATTTTCGATTAACAGAACTTGCGATAAATCAATTCCCCGCATATCACGAACAGGTAATGCACCATGCATGCCAGCGGTTAAAAGCTGTTCTCGCCTGTTACTCATCAGCCCGCCTACACTTATATTAAACTTGCGCTGCGATCGCCATGCACTTCTTTAAATCACTCCATGCTCCGGCTTTAAGTAAAGGCTCGTCGAGTAACTGCAAAGGACTAAAGGTAGCAACAATGGGTACTTTAGTGTGGTGACAAGCAAGATCCTGCTCGCGCAAGGTAGTGAGGACCTCATTAGACTTTGCAATCGATTGAGCCGCAAATTCTCCTAAAGCGATGATTACCTTTGGCTGAATTAATTGAACTTGTCGCTGTAATAGTTTGTCGCAATTAGGCACTGCGTTTAAGTCGCCGGAAGCAACGCACTTAAACACACTCGTGGTGTACACAGATTCGCGCGCCATACCAATCGCTAGCAACATAGCTTCATAGAGTTGCCCCGCACGCCCTGATAACAACTGGCCCAGTTCAACGTCAGGACTCGCTGGTGCGTCACAAACAAATAAGTAATTGGCATCATAATCGCCCGCACCTAATACCGAATTCCCTATTCCACAGGAATCGCAATGGCTCTGGCCATCTACCAAGGCTTGAAGTCCTTGCCAATCTAGCGTCATTAAGGAGCTCGATGCTCCGGAATCAGATAGATCAGTGTCGTTAATGCGTTTGGATTCGCGTAAATCCGGTTCAAATGAATCTTCGGCTTTTTGTGTGTTCAGCGTCGTTGTTGCTTTATTCTCGGGCGTCGCCGGATGACCGTTTTTTGCATTCACGCGTAAAGCTGGCTTCAATCGCCACGACTGCACACCCATTTGCTCTAAAATACTCGTCATAATAGCGCAACTAATTGAGATTCAAAGAAAGTCGGCCCAAAGCGCTTCCTTAAATGCAACAATACCTCTGTCATCACCAATTAGAAATGGCCGTTTGATAAGCTTGCCATTACCAGATAAAAGTTCTATAGCTTCTTGATTGCTCATCGTGGGTAGTTGTTCTTTCATATTCAACTCTCGATACTGCATTCCAGATGTGTTGAATAATTTCCTAATATCGCCAGTGTAACTGGCTAGCATTGTGTTCAATTCAGCGACGGTTGGAGGCTGCTTAGTAATATCAATGGATTCATATTCAACACCACGTTGATCCAGATATTTAACCGCCTTGCGACAAGTACTGCAGTTGGGGTATTGGTATAACTTCATAGGACGTATTTTAAACGAAAATTAAAGACCTGATTATAACCTCTGACCAACAAAGCGCCAGAACTGAGATTCGATACAAATGACTAACTTACAAATCGCTGACAGCGTAATTCGAATACTCGCTGCATCGCAAATTTTCCTTTTTATGGGTGTATTGCTGATTTCATCGAATCCTCGGCATGTCAAAGTCGTAGGGCTAGTGTTAATGGGCGCGATATTCGGTAACTTTTTCGCTCCAATCGCAGAATTATTGTTTGAAATCAAAAATTCTGAACTACTTTACTCAATACCCTCACTCATTCCTGTGTTAACCCTTGCATTCGTATGGGTCGTTTTCGAAGAAGGATGTGACGTACCAAAGTGGCTAACCGGCATTATTATTCTCGATATTATTATTACCGCTTGGCGAACTACCCAAAGTGAGATCAACCTAGCAATAGAGTTATTTAGCCAGCTCCTCAAAGTATTTGCCGCCGCCTATGCCACCTATATAGTTTGGCAAGGCCGCGAAGATGACCTAATCGAGATGCGCCAAAAGATACGCCTTGTGTTTATAGGCGCGTTAGTCATCACGGTACTGGGCGTCAGTATCACCGAAACGTTTAGAATTTACGGTATAGAGTTGCAGGGAAGTATCTTAGGTAGTGCTTGGATGTTGATCATCGCTTTTTTAGGAAATCTAGGCTTCATTAAGCTAAACCCAAAACTAAACTTGGTTGGAGACCCAAAAGAGCTTGTCACCCCCAAAAGCATCAATGATCCAGTACTCGATCAGCTACTTATGAAAATGAAGAATCAACGGTTGTATGCCGATCATGACCTTCGAGTTGGGACCTTAGCAGAGCAAATGGGCATCCCAGAGTATCAATTGCGTAAAAAAATCAATCAAAACTTGGGATATCGTAACTTCAACCAGTTTATTAATCGCTATCGAATCGAAGAAGCGGGTGAACGACTGCTGCAAGAAACTCGAACTCCCGTATTAACTATCGCCTTAGATGTTGGGTTTCGTTCAATTTCGTCCTTTAATACCGCATTCCAAGTCTATTTTGGATTATCACCCACTCAGTACCGCAATCAAGCACTGTCGGATTCTTAAAATACCGACCGAATTTTAAAATTCAGTCGAATCACGCACAAATTCGGCAGAGTAATACCAGTTAAAACGTTCAAATAGATCTCGTAGTCAGCGAGGCCAACTTAATAACAAGTTTTAGCCTAACGCAAACTAAACCCAAAACTTACTGGAGAACTATTATGAAATCACTATTAAACACAGCTCTTATCGGCACCGCACTACTTGTTTCGAGCAATACTATCGCGGCAAAACCTCTTACCGACAACCAAGCGCTAAGTCAATGTAAAGCACTTGCTAGCACTCAGTTTGATAATGTTAAGAAAGTTAAGCTTGCTCACATGAAAAGCACACGCGGCCAATTCAAAGCTAAACTTCGTGTAAAATCCGCTACTGATAAAGGCATGTTCTTGTGCACCATTGAACGAAATCAAGAAGCACAAATCGTTCGGTTAGATAAGAACAACAATACCGTTGCTGCCAAGCAATAAGCATAAGTGATTGTAGCAAAAAGGCCCGAGAACCTTTATTGGTGATCGGGCTTTTGGCAATTATCGAAATTGATAATCAAGGTGTAAATTTATATTACCTTAGCCGTTAACGGCCACTAAGCTCAAGGAATAGCTTGCTTCAGACTCGCTCGATAGAATCCAATCCTTTTTGATTTAATGGGTAACGCCGGAAAATTCTGCCTCAAATAATTTAGTACGCCATAATTGCCGCATCTTAGCGAGTACCTTCAATTGGTTTGGATAATGATCGATCTCCGAATGTTGGCATAATTTATTAAGCCGCTCTACGATCGGGGTTAAGGAAGCTTGGCATTGGATCAAACTATGATGCGTGAGCAATACAAATAAACTGGCCATCAGGTCATCAAAGGAGTCTTCTTGTTCATTTATTTCGGAGGGTCGTTAATACGGCATTTTCTTGTTCAATTAATTTTCGATGGTTTACGGTGAATCAGGTCCCGAGCGAGAACAGCGATCTTTGATGGGCAACGGTAACGGCATTCATCTTGTGCCGCTAACAACAGTAGACGCTTAATGAATCCATGACATTGTTCGTCTGAGTAAAATTTCAGATCTACTGCACGCAACTCTTGCTCAAGCAACAAAGCTTTGAGTATTTCGCAGTTATAGGGTATTACCCACTCGCGCGTTTGAGTGCGAATCACAAAGTCCGACGCCAATTGTGTTGATTCTGTGCGAACCATGGAATGCATAGTAATAATTCCTTTAATTGCGAATGATTATCATTCTTATTTAAAAGAATTCGCCTGTCAACCTTAATTAGACGGAGTTTTGAGTTCAGCGTGAAACTCCATGTTAGTTAGTTGGTGTTGTTTGGTCTGCTAGATACCATTTTTACCGTTTCTCGGTGTAGACTTAGTTTCTTTTGAAAATATCGAATACTTAACGTGGTACTAAACTATGGAACATCTTGCGAGTAATAAAATTTTTGGAGGCCAGCAGTCTCAATTTAAACGTAAGTCCGCTGTTCTAAATTGTGACATGGTGTTTTCGGTGTACCTGCCACCCCAAGCAGAAACCGAAAAAGTACCGGTTTTATATTGGCTCTCTGGCCTGACCTGTACCGATCAAAACTTCGTAACCAAAGCTGGTGCGCAGAGCTATGCAGCTGAACATGGCATTGCAATCGTTTGTCCCGATACCAGCCCTCGTGGCGACGGTGTACCTGACGACCCAGATGGTGCTTGGGATTTTGGGCTCGGTGCGGGTTTCTATGTTAATGCCACTCAAGCTCCTTGGTCTGATAACTATTCAATGTACGATTATGTGGTCAATGAATTGCCAAGTATAATCGATGCCAATTTTTCTATTGATGTAACGCGCGCCGCAATATCGGGCCACTCAATGGGCGGACACGGTGCATTGACCATCGCACTCAACAATACCGAACAATTTAAGTCTGTCTCGGCGTTCTCGCCGATTGTTTCACCTCTAAATTGTCCATGGGGTGACAAGGCTCTTAGCAACTACCTTGGCGACGATAAATCTACCTGGGAAGCACATGATACTTGTTCACTTGTTCGCTCGGCCGAAACCCAGCTCCCCATTTTGGTTGACCAAGGAACAGCAGACAATTTTCTTGAGGAGCAGTTAAAAACCCAACTATTAGAACAAGCGAGCAACTCCGCCAATTACCCGATGACCATTCGATATCAAGATGGGTATGATCACTCGTACTACTTTATTGCCTCGTTCATTGGTGAACATATCGCGTTTCATGCCAGACATCTTAGCTAAATCCACTAATTTGATTTTCATAGAAATCGGAGCGAATTAAAATGACGTCAGTTGTAATCGTCGGCGCGAGCCATGCTGCGGCCGAAACAATCACCAGCCTTAGGAAATTCGGATGGACGGGAAATATCACGCTAATAGGTGATGAGCCAATACTTCCCTACCAACGCCCGCCTCTCTCAAAAGCCTATTACAAAGGAGAAGTGGAAGCGGAGAAGTTATTGATTCGTCAAGAACCATTTTATGAAAAAAATGAGGTCACTCTTATGCTCGGTCGTCGTGTCGAGTCGATCAACCGCGCTGAAACTACACTGAGCTTAGATGACGGTAAACATGTTCCCTATGACCATCTGATATTGGCAACTGGTACCCGTGCTCGTAAATTGCCTATCGAGGGTAGCGACCTTTCGCAGATAAATTATCTACGCACGAAAAAAGATGTGGACGACATCAAATCTCAGCTAAAAGACGGTTCGAAGCTTCTTATAGTTGGTGCAGGCTACATTGGCCTTGAAATAGCGGCGTCGGCGATCAGTCAAGGGATTCAGGTGGTTGTGTTTGAGGCGATGGACAGAGTATTGGCTCGTGTGACTAGTCCGCAAGTGTCTGAGTTTTACCAGCGAATTCATAAGGCTGAGGGTGTCGATATACGATTAAATGCGACTCTAGAAAAATTTGAACAAACTGATTCTGGCTTGCAAGCGATCACGTCATACGGCGAAGCAGTTCCATTCGATTCAGCTGTGGTAGGCATCGGAGTTATCCCTAATACTGAATTAGCCGAGGCTGCAAGATTAGAATGCAACAACGGCATTGTGGTTAACGAATTCGCCCAAACCAACGACGCCAGTATTTACGCAATTGGTGATTGCAGCAATCATCACAATTTTATATACGATCGACGCATTCGGCTGGAATCGGTTCCCAATGCTGTAGAACAAGCAAAAGTCGCTGCGGCTAATATTTGCAACAATGCTCTGGTTTACGATCAATTGCCTTGGTTTTGGTCTGACCAGTTCGACATTAAGCTGCAGACAGCTGGGCTCTTTCAAGATTATGATCAAGTGATTATTCGCGGCGATACGAGTAGTCGAAAATTCTCTGCTTTCTATCTAAAAAATAAGGTATTAATTGCGGTTGATGCGCTGAATTCACCCGCTGAATTCATGTTATCAAAAAAACTCATACTCCAGAAAGCGTCGCCTGAGACTTCTCTTTTAGCAGACCCCAAAGTATCACTTAAGGAGCTACTCTAGATAGTATGGCAGCCCGCTAGTGATCAAGAGCGTAATTTGGGGACGACCTTATAAAACAGATAACAATGTTACAGTCGCCACTTCGCCATCGATGCTACCGTACCAGATGTTGCAGCGGCGGCCGTTCGCCGATATGACTCATGATTCGCCTCGATCTCATCCAATTTATATAGGTAATTAACCATAATACCGGCTGACTCTCGCATTCCTTTAGATGATGTATCCGCCAGCCAATTCAATCGCTCTAACCTGGCACCATTGTTTAGGTGAAAGTTAGCCACAGGGTCAAGTGCGCGATCTCCACGTTTTACATTCACAAGATAATACGCCGCAAGCCTTGTCAGTGGGTTTTTCAATGCATTGGCTAATTCGGGACTGTGGTGCCAGTCTTTAGCCGAAAGCGTCTGGGCCAGCGTTGTAAAACCTTCTACACCAGTCAAAGCGTCGCGTTCTTTAAGCGTTAACATATCTGATTCCTTAATAGTGCTTAGCCAGGACTGAAAACCTGGCAATGGGGACAAGGTAGAAAAAGTGGTGATATTCGGTAGTTCAGATTTCAAATCTGCCACGACACGTTTGATAAGAAAATCCCCAAAGCCCACGCCGCTTAAGCCGGCCTGCGCATTGCTGATTGAATAGAATATAGCCGTATGTGCCTTATCTGGGCTAAGTAATGGCGCTGATTCGTCTAGTAATTCGTGAATATTATCAGAGAGTTTATTTACCAGCGCGACTTGCACAAAGATTATTGGCTCTTCTGGCATTCCAGGATGAAAGAAAGCGAAACAGCGACGATCTGTCTGCAAGCGGTTTTTCAAATCACTCCATGATCGAATAGCGTGAACCGCCTCATAGTCAATCAATTTTTCTAATAATGCAGCCGGCGTAAGCCAAGACATGCGAACTAAGTCTAAAAACCCAACATCAAACCAGGAGCGCAATAACGACTTTAAATTTTTATCAAGTTCACGAAGACTTGAGTCGCTTCTATTCGTAAGACGCAGCAGATCGGCTCTCATATCGACCAAAAATTTCACACCGCTAGGTAAAGAGTTAAACTTTGTTAGTAGGTCTAGAGATTTAGGGCGTAGCGCATTCCGCAACTGCTGATGAAGGTCGGTGAGAGAGTGGTTTATCTTTTCGCTTAAAATCTCAGATGCCAAACGTTGAATCTGAACAGAATCGGTTCCAAATTCTTCGGCTAAAATGCTCAAAAACCGAGTACGACCGACATCACTAAGGCCTAAATAAGTCTCTCCTAGTTTAGCTGCATGAGCCCGCGCTGATACATCGCCGCCTTTGGCTTCAAGGCACTCATGCATTTGTTGCCTCATTCTTTCGATTTCGCTATCGGGAAGATCGGGAGAAATGTCCAACGCACCAAATTTAAGGACATTTACCTGTTGCCAAACCGAACGCAAATTCAATAAAGTTTGATTAATCATTGGTCAAGCGCAACCCACGCTATGAGTGTGAACTCAGTGTTTACAAGATTCACGCAATACAGTTTTTTGAATTTTACCGGTCGCTGTTTTTGGCAGAGGGCCGAAGACTATTTTTTTTGGTCTCTTAAAGCTCGCCATATTGTTAGAACAAAAGTTGATTAAAGCGGCTTCAGTGATGTTTTCACCCGGTTTTAACTCGACAAAGGCGCACGGCACTTCGCCCCATTTTTCGTCACCCATTGCTACGACGGCCGCCTCTCCCACTGCAGAGTGTTTATACAGAATATTTTCGATTTCCACTGACGATATATTTTCGCCGCCTGAGATAATGATATCTTTTGCTCTATCTCTGATTTGCACATATCCATCTGGGTGTATTACCGCTAAATCACCGCTACGAAACCATCCGCCTTCGAACGCTGATTGGGTTTCCTCGACATTCTTTAGATACCCTTTCATCAAGGTGTTTCCGCGGATCACAATCTCTCCCATTGTCTCTCCGTCATGAGGAACAGATTCTCCCGAATCGACATTTATCACATCGACTGCCTCCGTCATTGCAAAGCGGACCCCTTGCCTAGACATAAGCTCAGCTTGGGTTTCTTCGCTTTCGTTAGCCCAACTTAGCTGCGGTGCCGCTTGTAAAATATGACCATAGGATTCGGTCAATCCATAGACGTGCATCACCTCGAACCCAAAAGTATTCATGCTTTGTAACACCGCAGCCGGAGGTGGCGCCCCCGCCGTCATTACTTGAATAGTGCGATCAAAGGTCTTTTGCTGCTCCTTGGGCGCATTTGCAAGCATATTCAGGATAATCGGGGCACCGCCAAAATGCGTGATATCGTGCTGTTGTAACAAATTGAAAAATAGGCTCGGTTCAAACGCGCGCATGCAAACAACCGTCGCGGCTTTTGCCGCCATGGTCCATGCATGACCCCAGCCATTACAATGGAACATGGGCACCGAATATAGATAGCGCGGCATATGCGGCACATTCCAAGAAGCAATTGTGCCCATGGTCATCAAGTAGGAACCTCGATGATGATATACCACACCTTTGGGCCTTCCGGTTGTACCTGATGTGTAGTTCAAAGAGAGCGCTTGCCATTCATCGCTGGGCAGCGACCAGTTGTAGGTCGACTCACCCTCGATCACCAAGTCGTCGTAGTGAACAAAATCAGGCACATCACACTTTTCATCAGTAGACGCATAAGGGTCGTCTATTAATACAACCTCAGGCGCCGTTTCTGCGATATCGAGGGCTTGTTCAAGAACAGGCCACAAGCCTCGATCAACGATGAACATCTTGGATTCTGCATGATCAATAATATAAGCAACGGTGTCGGCGTCTAAGCGTGTATTTATTGTGTTGAGTACCGCACCCGCCATCGGTACCGCGAAATGCGCTTCAAACATTTCGGGAGTATTATGCGCAAATACTGAAACCGTATCATTTTTACCAATACCGCGGTTAGCTATGCTTGACGCAATTCGTACGCAACGTTCTCGGGTCTGTGACCAAGAGTACACAGTGTCGCCATAGATTAAGGACTCATGGTCGGGGTAAATATCAGCGGTGCGGTGTAAAAAAGAAATTGGCGATAATGCCACATAATTGGCGCTATTCTTTTCTAGCTGGTCATATTCGATTGTCATAATAATTATCCCCTTTTAAGCTAATTTTGAACTACCGAGCCAGTATCGAGCATCGAATTGATCCTCTCGCGAGTCGCTGCGGTTGAGACCAGTTTTAAAAATGCGGCGCGCTCGGCATCGTATAGATCTTGTTCACTAAACAGCGTACCTGCCGGCACTTCTCCGCCGGTAACAATACGTGCCAGCTCCGTTGCAACCACCACATTGTGCGGTGTTAACTTACCTTCAGAGTGGGCCTTATTTAGCCAATCTATCATTTTATTGAAGGCCGCTTCACCGGCCAACGCCAAGTCTGGCCTGACAAATTCTTGCTGGCCATTACCGCTCTCAATGGCGTGAATGGCAGCGGGTAGTAAACGATCACGATTACTCAGAAAACGATCATTGCTTCTTAGCATAGCTTGCTTTTGGGCAAGAATTGGCGAGGTACAGGTTCGGCCATAGCCTAAATTCATAAATGCTTTCCACGCGGCTTCGCTTGTGTCTTCGCCACCAAGCTTTGAATGCCAGCGGTAGAGCGTTTCTTTACAACCACCACCACCCGGAATGACGCCGACGCCCGATTCAACTAAACCCATGGTCGAATTCGCGTGACAAATCACTTCTTTTGAGTGCAAAACGACTTCAAACCCACCGCCCAAGGACATTCCCACCGGGGCGCAAACCACGGGAAAGTTGGCAATTGAAAGCCGATGAACCGTGGTCTGAAAATGCGCTAGGAATGCATCTAAGCCGTCCAAGTCTTCGTTATTGAAGAACGTTCGAACCGCTTGTAAATTAACACCGCAGGAAAAGTGTTGCGCATCATTATGTACAATCAGGCCACGCATACGCTTCGATTCAACTTGATCAATCGCGTCAGCAAGTACCGACATAGATTCACCATCAAGCGCATTTGCCTTACTGTGGAACTCAACGAGGGCGATTCCATCAAGATCAAACCAGCTTGCAACCTCGGTGGTATTTTGTGGGGTCAAAGTCTGACGTTTTTCGTTAAAACGAGCCACGCCTTCTGGCCGCTTAATTGACCGCCAGCCTCCCCCATATACACGTACTTGTAGTTCACCAGCGTCGGTACGATAAAACGTAGAACCTGAGGTTTGCAGTAAGAAATCCGGGACATCGCGACCTTCGTTTCGCATACGTTGAATAAAATAATCGCTTCCAATTTCATCCAGCAAAGCAAAAGGGCCTTTGATCCAGTTATAGCCAAGTTTCATTGCATCATCCACACCCAAGGGATTATCACCAACTTCTGGAATCAGTGACGCTGCGTAACTCAGGGTCCTGGATAATACTCGCCAAGCGAATTGCCCGTAAATCGAATCGTCATTTAACAAGTGCATCACGCCTTCTTTTTCAGCTTTCAGTGCCAAAGGCAAATCTAGCCGTTCAGCTTTCAAATATTCACCACTTTTTAGGTCAATAACTTGGCGTTCGCCGTTAATAGTACGGTAGAAACCTTGGCCTTGCTTATTCCCAGTTTGCCCATTGCAAATCATCTCTACCATCAACGGTAACTTAGGGGCTTCAATGTTGAATGCATCGTTCTCCGGCAAGGTATTAACCAGACTTTGAGCTACGTCCGACATAAGGTCGATACCAATCAAATCGTATAAACCAAATACTCCCGTCTTCGGCACGCCCATTGGTCGCCCAAAGATGGCGTCCGCTTGGACTGGACTCAAACCCATTTCGTTGGCTGCTTGTAAGGCGGCTTGAATTGCGAAACACCCGACTCGGTTTCCCAAGAACCCCGGGGTGTCAAGGCAGGCAATAACGCCTTTACCTAATTCTTTATCACAAAAGCTTTCGAATTCATCCATCACATATTGTGCCGTATCTTCACCGCGAACAAGCTCGAGTAATGGCATAAAACGGACGGGATTAAAGAAATGCGTGATCGCAAACCGCTGGCGAAAACTGACCGGCATGTCTTCAACTAATAGCTTAATCGGGATACTCGAGGTGTTCGAACTGATAAGGGTTTTATCTGAACAGACTTCATCGATTTGACGATATAAGGCTTTCTTGATATCGAGACGCTCAACAATCGCTTCGGCTACCCAATCGCAATCGGCTAATTGATGGAAGTCGTCACGAGTGTTGCCTATATGGATGTATTTTTCATAATCCGAACTCATCAAGCCAACGGTTTCACGCAGTCTTTCTAAGCCCCTGTTTGATAACGCATTAACGTTGTCGCCCTCGCTCGGCAAGTCTAATAACCACACTTCGACGCCGGCATTAGCAACTTGCCCGGCGATACCCGAGCCCATGGTTCCAGCACCGATAACGGCTACCTTTTTTATTGTCATGTCAATTAACCTTTATTTTCCGTCGCCAAAATGAATTTACGAAGAGCCATCAAAACTTGCTTAGGCGCTTCCATTGGCAGCATATGTCCATACTCATCCAATATCGTTGTCTCAGCCGCTAAACTCTTAGCCACAGCGAGGCCAGCTTTGATTGGAGTCATCTTATCCTGGCCAGCGAGGATCATTGCCGCTGGCGCATCAATTGTGCTCACGGCGGCGTCACCACCAGAGTAGTCAGCACAACATTGTAGGTCCACAGCTAAGGGGTTATTCGCCATTATCTGCCGGCCAATTGCGATTGGTTGCATACCGGGTGTCGCACTTGTTCCCATATGCATTTGGCTACCAAAACCCCATTGCAGCATCATTTCAGCGGCTTTCACACTCGACTTTTGAGCGGTTTCGATTAACATCGGATTGACTGGTATTGCCGCGGCTGTCCCAATACCAATGATCGACTTTACTAATTCAGGTTTCGATTTTGCCAATTCGAGCGCACTCAAAAACCCTTGAGAGTGCCCGATCATGTGCGCTTGCTTAACACCAACACATGCCAGGAAGTCCGCCAACCACTTGGCAGATTCTTCAATGCTTTTGCAGGCGCCTCCCGCAGACAAAGAATGAGCCGGAAAGTCCGGAGCCAAAACACCGAATCCATTGTAGGCAAACCATCGAGTCTGTAGAGCCCAACCACGGTGGTCTAAACCACTACCGTGCAAAAATAAAACGGTTGGCAAGCTCGCGTCGAACTCTTTACCGCCGGTCGCTGCGTGTGCCTGAGCACCGTTCACCACTACTTTCATAATCGACCCCCTGAAGTACGCTGTGCAGCTTTTAAACCTTTAGAGAAATCAGCTTGAATATCGTTGATTCCTTCAATGCCGACCGACACGCGAATCAAATCTTCGCTAATGCCTGCAGCAAGCATCGCTTCGGGAGTCAAACGAGAATGAGTGGTGCTACCGGGGTGTAACACTAGGGTTCGAGAATCTCCGACATTGGCCAGATTTGAGGCTAATTGTAAGGCGTTTATAAACGCGGCACCACCTTCTCGGCCGCCCACCACACCAAAACACAACATTGAACCAGCCCCTTCGGGGAACAAGCACTTGGCAATAGAGTGGCTAGGATTGCTTTCAAGGTCTGGGTGATTCACCCATTTAACTTGATCTTGAGTTTGCAACCACATTAGTAGTTGTTGAGTGTTAGCGATGTGTTGCTTCATGCGCATATTCAAGGTTTCAATACCTTGCAACAATAAAAACGCATTGTTAGGGCTCATACAAGCGCCTAGATCGCGCATAGATTCTGCACGAATTTTCATGGCTAAGGCACTGGGCCCAAACTCTTCCCAAAATTTGATTCCATGAAATGGTTCATACGGTTCGGTTAACTCGGGAAATCTTCCGCTTGCTTGCCAATCAAAATTCCCACCATCTACTACAACGCCTCCTACGGCAGCACCGTGCCCCCCCATCCATTTGGTCACCGAGTGCACCACTACATTAGCACCCGAGGCTATCGTGCTACACAGGCCAGGAGGGGCAAACGTCGCATCTACCACCAAAGGTAAACCATGTTTAGCGGCTACGGTACTGATTTGTGGGAGGTCAGCCACTTCCAAACCAGGATTACCGATTGATTCACAAAACACCATTTTGGTGTTCTCTTGTATGGCAGAGTCGAGTTCCGTAGCATCATTAATCGAGACAAACGTTGTTTCAATACCTAATCTTTTCAAAGTATGTCGCAATAAGGTGGCCGTTGAACCATAAATTTGTGCCGATGAAACAATGTGATCTCCAGCTGAGCACAAGGTTATAAACGTGGTAAACAAAGCACTCATTCCTGAGGCCGTACAAATCGCTCCACTGCCACCCTCTAAAGCGGCGATACGTTGCTCTAACACCGCGACGGTCGGATTGGAAATTCGGCTATAGATATGACCTCCCTGCTCGACATTGAACAAAGAAGACGCTTGATCAACACTATCGAACACATAGGATGTGGTTTGGTATATTGGAACAGCGCGCGAACCATGATCGCTTTCGGGGACGTAGCCACTGTGTAAAGCGATGGTGTCGGGATGATAAAAAGAAGATCGACTCATGCGATTACTCCGCTATTTAAGGTGCTCAAAACTAAAGGGTATTGCATGGAACGAACTGCTTTGCCCGTCCAATGTAATGTGCTCGTTATTATCCATATAGGAGGTGGGCAACATAGCAGTTGCTAAGTGTTTATTATGCCTAAAGGACCACGCTTGTGACCTTATTTCGCCAATAACTTCGCCGCCTACTTCAATATTTGCCCCCCCTAGACGGCTTGGATTAAGCGAGGGCGCTTGGTCAAACATTAAACCCACCAATTTTCTGCGTTGCTTTCCGACCATCTTTCTCAAGGCAGGCAAACTAAGGCTTTCGATGTCCGCATCAAAATCCAGATACGAATCTAGGCCACATTCAAATGGCGTGTCGTACTCATCCATATCCCCACCATACGACAGTAGGCCTGATTCCATGCGTTCATTTTGCTGAGGACATCCCGCTCGGACCTTAAGGTCACTGCCTTGTGCAAATAGCTCATCCCACAGCGCTTCGCCAAGTGACCACTTCGGCATGTAGATTTCGAACCCACCTTGTTTACTCCAACCTGATCTAGCCACGTACATTTCAACCCCTTGAAACTCGAGCATTTCGCCTCTGAAGAAACGAATACTTCTGACCTGTTCACCAAACACTCTGGCCATTAAGTCGTCTGCCTTTGGCCCTTGTACCGCCAATGGTGACACATCGGGTTCAAACGCCCTCGCATCTAAGCCGTACCCGTCAATCAAACCTTGCGCGAAAAATTTTATATCGCTGTCGGCAACCGACACCCAGAAACGGTCGTCGGCTAATTTGATAATAATGGGGTCGTTTAGAATAAAACCGTCGGCTGTGCAAATCGGTGCATACTTACCTTGTAGCAAGTTAATTTTTGTCAGGTCACGGGGAGTCATTAATTGAGCCAGTCTTGCGGCATCGGCACCGACCAATTCTACTTGCCGCTCGCACGACACGTCCCAAACTTGAACATGCTCGCACAAATGCCAATAATCCTTCTCGGCCGTATCAAATAGAGTGGGTAGTAGCATGTGGTTATAGACTGTGTAAGCCTTTACGCCGGCTTGCTCTACACGCCGAGTATAAGGCGTTGCTCGCAGGCGTCTCCCGATAGAAAGCATTTTTGAATTCATAAAAACCCCCAAAAAAATCGGAAAAAGAGAGATCAGCTGATCACACCGCAGATCTGTTCTATATTGAAAAACCACCAAGTTTGGTTTCTAAATACTCGTTCAAACCTTCGCGGGCACCCTCGCGCCCTAAACCGCTTTCGTTCATCCCACCAAACGGCGCAGCGGCGCTTGTAGGATTAATATCGTTGATGCCAATAATGCCGAAGTTGAGCGACTCAAACGCACGCATGGCTGTGGATAAATTTTGTGTATAGACATACGCCGCTAAACCATAGTGAGTGTCGTTTGCCATCTCGATCACCTGTTCGTAATCGTCGAACGGAATGATAGCGGCAACTGGCCCAAACGTTTCTTCACGATAAATCAGCATATCGCTAGTTACGTCGCTCAACAGAGTTGGCGCGTAAAAATGACCTTTATCTAATTCCCCCATGGTTAACCGTTGTCCGCCATTATGTAAGACGGCGCCTTTGGCGATCGCATCATCGACTTGTGTTGACACTTTATTTACTGCAGCCTCATTAACAAGCGGGCCAATCGATACACCCTTTTCTAAGCCATTACCGGCTTTCATTTTGGCGACACGGTCTGAAAAGGTTTCGATAAAGGTGTTGAGAATTGTTCGCTGCACGAAAATTCGATTCGGGCTAATACACGCTTGGCCGGTATTTAAAAACTTTACTAAAGATGCGCCTTTGGCTGCGTGTGCAGGATCAGCATCGTCAAAAACGATAAAAGGCGCATGACCGCCGAGTTCCATCGATACCCGTTTTAGTTGCGGCGCAGCGTCTTGCGCCAATTTTTTGCCCACCGAAGTCGACCCCGTGAAGGTAAGTTTTTTCACCTTGGGGTTAGCGCAAAATTCCTCTCCAATCGGCTTGGGGTTTTCAGCCGTAATCAAGTTAACTACGCCATCTGGAACTCCGGCTTGCTGCAAAATCTCAAACACCGCAATTGCACAGAGCGGCGTTGCCTCTGCGGGCTTTAATACAACGGTACAGCCAGCGGCTAACGCGGGGGCAATCTTGCGAGTGATCATTGAGATTGGATAATTCCAGGGTGTGACTGCAGCAACCACGCCGATCGCTTGGTAGCGAACCATAAAACGTTGATCGGCACGCGCCGAAGGGATTGTTTCTCCATAAACGCGTTTTGCTTCTTCAGCAAACCACCGAAGAAAATCGGCGGCATATTGCACTTCATTCAGAGCGGCTTTAACAGGCTTGCCCTGCTCTCGCGTCATCAATTCAGCCAGTATCTGCTTTTGCTCCATCATCAAAGCATAGGCTTTATATAGAATTTCAGAGCGTGCGTAGGCGGTGGAGGCTGACCACGATTTAAAAGCATGAGATGCCGCTTCAATTGCTTGTTTTGCGTGTTCTTTGCCACCGTTCGAAACCTCGCCGATAACCTCACCCGTCGCCGGATTGGTCACCGAAAAGGTTTGCTTGGTTTCTAGCCATACACCATTGATATACATCGCGCCGTGCACCACCACAAAAAAATGAATTACAGTGCCAAAGTAATTCAAGCCGATTATTTTTACAAACGAAACGTCGACCTTAAGCTATGAATAAAATCGTGGCTTAGGGGTGATTAAAGTTCTATCTAGTTGTTGCAGAACTTTCTAGCAACCATTCTCGAAATACCTTTGGTGCACCAAGATCGCATTGATTCGCTCGATATACCAAGTAAAATGCTTCGTCAGTATCGACAGATTCTGAGAGGGGCGCGATGAGCCTACCTTCGGCAATCAGGTTTTCGACTAAAGAACTTCGACCTAGAGCCACTCCCATACCCCGAGCCGCGGCGTTAAAGGCTGAAATCAAGGTATCGAATTGCATACCTCGTTTTGAGGTAAGTCGAGTATGCCCGGTCTCACCCAGCCAATAGCCCCAGCCTTCCTGATAACCTAGAACGTGAAGCAGAGTATGTTTCCTGAGATCTGAAACCAACTTAATCGGTTTACTCTTGAGCAGTTCGGGGCTGCAAACTGGTATCAAGGTGTCGTATGTCAGCCGTTCCGCGACCAAACTTGACCATCTTCCGCGACCATATCGAATTTCCATATCGGCATCGGGATCAATGTCTCCATCATTAACCCATACATTGCTAGTAAAGCGTAAATCCACATCGTGGTTAGCCGCGTAAAAATGAGGCAATCGTTGTACCAACCAACAATTAAAAAACACCAAGCTTGCTCGAACATTAACTACTTGAGATTGAGGACTCCCAAATAACTCATCAGTCACGGCCGCGAGTTTCGCGATCGATTCTCGCACCGCGGGCAAATAGGCAGCTCCGTCTTCACTAAGTTCTAATCCACGCGCTTGTCGTACAAACAGGCTCACACCTAGGCTGTATTCTAAATTTCGAATTTGCTTACTAATCGCCGCTTGCGTGAGGTTCAACTCATGTGCCGCGTGCGTAAAATTGAGATGCCTGGCCGAGGCTTCAAAAGACCGCAACCAATTCAATGGAGGTAACTTTTTATTCATAGATGACTAGAGATTATCAGATAAAAGCCACGGTGAGGTTGACTTATCTTCAAGCCTAACAGAAAGTCGGCCTTTAAGTTTACCTGCCTGTTCGCAGCGCCTGGAGTTCATTATTAAGTCTTTTATTCCTCTTATTCGAAATGATTGGCGGCTGCTGCTTTTTGGCTTCATGCTGATGTTTTTTTCAAGTCCTGGGCAAACCTATTTTATTGCATTATTCGGCGGCGAAATTCGCCGTGACTTAGGTATCTCACACGGTGAATTCGGAGCAATCTATTCATTTGCCACGTTATGCAGTGCAATCACCCTTTTGTGGTCTGGCACCTTAGTAGATCGACTTCCGCTACGTAAATTCACCCTCGCCGTGGTCTCATTATTAGCTGTTGCCTGCTTAGTTATGTCTATAAGCCAAGATTTTCTTACGCTGTTTTTCGCTGTTTTTCTGTTGCGTCAATTTGGCCAAGGTTTAATGTCGATGATTAGCACCACTACAATGATGCGATATTTAGCCTACAGTAAAGGGAAAGCCAACTCGCTAAGTAATATGGGTTATTCGGTGGCAGAATCACTAATTCCAACGGTGATCATCGCTCTGCTATTGGTGGTTAACTGGCGCACCGCATGGCAGCTCGTTTCGGTATTCATTATTCTAGTCGTACCGTTAATACTATTGTGGTTGTCGCAACAACAACCGGCACGCCATCTAAAGTTTCTTAAAGAACATCAAAACCAAACGAGCACTCCAGACAAGACTTTACCCCAAGTTACACAACGACAGTGGACCAGAGCTGAAGTCGTTCGAGACCCTTTATTCTACCTCTTAGTTCCGGCACTGGTTTCTCAATCTCTTCTATACACTGGCTTTATGTTTCATCAAATACATCTGGTCGAAACCAAAGGCTGGTCATTATTGGTTTGGGGCAGTATGTATTTCTTGTTCTCAATTACTACCATCGTTGCAAGTCTAACCATTGGGAGCATGGTTGATAAAATTGGTGCGATACGACTGGTGCCCTTCATTCCACTGCCAATGGCAGTTGCTCTGTTCACACTTTCTAGTTCAAATGCCGATGTGATCGCTGGTATCTTTATGGTACTCATGGGGATTTCTACCGGAGCACAAGCGGCAATATCGGCGCCTTTTTACGCCGAACGTTATGGAAGCAAATACTTTGCGTCAATCAAATCGTTGGCGTCATTCGTCATGATTATTACAACTGCAGCCTCGCCGATAATTCTTGGATGGTTCATCGACCAAGGAGTAAGCATGGATATTCTCGCTTTTTACGGAGCGGTTTATGCATTATTCGTCGCGTCGATAGGGTATAGTGCCTCGCGCTTTGCTTTGTCGCAAAACTTGTCTGCAAGCTAAATAAGCGAAACAGCTTGGCCGTGTAAAGATCAACATCAAAAGCGCCCTTACCCATAACATCAACCGCTTCGACGACGCATCATGTATACCAAGCAACAATTGCCTATAAGTCGCTTTTTCCTGGTTTTCGTAGCGAGTCTTGCAGCGATCGGGCCATTGGGGATTGATACCTATCTTCCGACCTTAGATCGAATAGCCGTCGACTTTGACATCAGCATGGCAACCGCTAATCTCACCATCAGTACCTTCATGATGGGAATGGCCTTAGGGCAGTTTTTCGGCGGTCCGTTGTCGGACCAACTTGGTCGGAAGAAAATCGGCTTGATCGGCCTTTCTGTCTTCAGTGTAGCGTCGTTACTTATCGCCTTAGCAGTAACTATTGAACAAATGTTAGTACTGCGTCTGGTTCAAGCGATCGGTGGTGGTTTCACATCAGTCATTTGCCTAGCTCAGGTTCGAGATGTTTACCACGTAGATGACGTCGGAAGAAAATTTGCCAATATTATTTTGGTGATCTTAGTCGCGCCAATGCTGGCCCCCTTAGCCGGTGCCCTGATTTCTGAATTTGGCTGGAGAACCATTTTCGTTACTCTGTCTGGCATGACCTCAATAATGGCTGTGCTTTATGTAATAAAAATCCCTGAAACCAATGCAAACATCACAGATCGTTTCAGTGTCAAACAAATTTTTATTGGGTATTGGGCTGCGATTAACAATCGTACCAATAATAAGTTAGTGGCATTGCGGTACGCTTTATTCACTGGTTTCAGTGCCGGTGTACTGTTCAGTTTTGTGACCAACGCCGCAACAATTCTGATCGCTTACTTTGGCCAATCGAAATTCCAATTCTCAATCTACTTTGGGCTGATAGTTTTCACTTTGATGATTGGCAACCGGCTAACCGCGCGCGCGATGAACACTTTCGAGCTTCCATCAATAATCTATTGGGCCAATTTATTTCAACTCCTTACCGCTATAGTGATGGTGTTATTGTGTCTCTTTAGCGAGCCAAGTTTGTGGCAGGTAATGTTAGGAATATCTTTGTTGATGGGTTGTAACGGGGCAATTTCTCCAGCCTCAGGGGGGCACTTCATTAGCCTATACAACAAAAACATCGGTGCTGCATCTTCTTTAAATTCCACGCTTATGTTCGCCTTTGGATCGCTTATCGGTGGGCTTGCATCACTCCTCTCAGGGGGTCAACTATTGCCCATCTTTGCAGTAATGCTGGGTTCGTCCATAATCGCAAGATTTCTGTTATTGTCGGCTAGGGCTTGCGAAGTTTAGTCTGGATCAACACGCCAATTTAGAAAACCAATACGACCTTCATCGGCGAGTTCAGCCGGCATGTCAGCTAATACCAATTGCGCCTCGCAGGCGACAACGCCATCGGCTAATACTATTTTTCCCTCGGCCTTGCCAATCCGCCCCCGCAACCGCGTGACCTGACCTATCGCAGTGAGTTGTTCACCCATCGGGACGGGGTGTCGATATTGCACGTTCATACTCACCGTCATCATAAATCGGTGATGATCTCCTGCCATCACAGAACGGCCGACTACTTCATCCAGTATCGACGCAACCACTCCGCCATGCAACACTCCAGGGTAACCTTGAAAATGATCAGCTGGGGTCACTTCGCTCATCACCATATCGGCACCGTCATCGTAAAACGCCATTTTTAAGCCTACCGGATTATCTCTTCCACAGATGTAACACATGCTGGCACTGGGTTGTTTATGAATACACTTTGAAGTCATAAAACCATTCACTCGATTTATATTTTTGCATAATGATGCATTAAGCGATTAGTATATTTCAACCTATAACGATAAGTAGAATAAAAATGGCAAGTACAAACACAGCACAATGGTCCTCCAGATTAGCGTTTACTCTAGCCGCAATCGGCTGCTCAGTTGGATTGGGCAACCTTTGGCGTTTCTCAGCTGAGGCAGGCTCAAACGGTGGAGGAGCGTTCATCGTTGTATATCTGGTTTGCGTAGTCTTTATAGGCATTCCAACGATAATGGCTGAATTTTTGATTGGTCGCGCAGGTAAGGCCTCTAGTGCAGCTAACAGTATGGCAGATCTCGCTGATCGAAGTTCCTCATCACGTCTATGGAGTTTGGGGGCTTGGACAGGTATGTTGGCGGCCTTTTTAATCGTCAGTTTTTATGCCGTGGTTGCGGCATGGGTGATGGCCTATATCCCACGATTTCTGGTCGGCGCCTTCGACGGCCTAACGCCATTACAAATCGCAGACCAATTTTCTACCTTAACCAGCAGTCCACTGTCATTAATGCCGTGGTTTTTGGCATTTTCGGCGATCGTTATTTGGCTTGTTGCTCGTGGCGTAAACAAAGGCATTGAGCTGGCGTCGAAAATATTAATGCCAGCATTCTTTGTATTACTCTTGTTACTTAGTTGTTATAGTATATTTTCGTCTTGGGAGTCTGGAGGAACGGGCAAAGCGTTAGAGTTTTTGTTTGCACCGGAGTTTTCAAAAATAGATGGTAGCGTTGCGGTAAGCGCACTAAGCCGGGCTTTTTTCTCGATTGGCTTAGGCATGGCAATGATGATCGCCTACGGCAGTTATCTTCCAAAAACAATCAGTATTCCTCAATCTGCGGTGATAATTGGCTTAGCCGACACCGGTGTCGCCTTAATTGCAGGCTTGGCAATTTTTCCGATCGTATTCAAATACGGGCTTGATTTTAGTGCCGGGGCTGGCCTATTTTTTCAGACACTCCCAACTGCATTGATCGAGACGCCTGGAGGCAACTTGATCGGCGCCGCCTTCTTTTGCATGGCATTCTTTTCTGCATTGACCACTGGAGTGGCCTTACTGGAACCGTCGGTTGCTCACGCATCTGAACAACTAAAAATCAGCAAGGCAAAGGCCGCAATGTATGTCGGCATTGTAATGGTCATTGTTGGTTTCGGTAGTTTATATAGCATCCAATTTCTAGACTTCTTGGACGGTGGATTAACCGCACCCATATTGTTACCTCTTTCGGCATTGTTAGTTGTGTTATTTGTCGGGTGGCGGTTAGATAAGAGTATCATTGAGGCCGAATTAAGCGACAACGATCGAAAACTTGGTAATTTTCTATTAGTAATGATCCGATACCTAGCTCCGTTAATGATCACCATCATTTTGGTTGCTGGGATTCAGCAAAAGTACTTTTAGCGTCACGCTAAGATGCTTGTTTTAGATGCCGAAAATACGGCTAAGTCGCTTCCTAGAACAGCGTTAGTGGAAGCCTTGCGAGATGCTTTCAAAGTAGGTTGCGAAGCCCCACTTCGACACCGACATACTATCAAAATTCCAAATGAGGCCGACGCCTCGCTGCTGCTCATGCCTGCATGGCAATGCGGCGGGTTTCTTGGAATTAAAAATGTCGTGGTAGTCCCAGACAATTACCGACGCGGAAAAGCCTCTGTGGCGGCTAGCTACCTGCTTTACTCGGCCGTCAGCGGTGAGTTGCTAGCTATCATTGACGGTGAAGAATTGACCAAAAGACGAACCGCCGCCGCATCGGCCTTAGCATCAAGTTATTTATCGAGAACCGACTCGAAACGACTTTTAATGATCGGTGCAGGAGGCTTGGCACCTCACTTGATTAAAGCTCATTGTGGCGTCAGACCAATTACTGAAGTATGTATTTGGGCGAGAAACCAAAAAAAATCAATCGCCCTAGCAGAATCTTTGAATATCGACAATGTCGAGATCAACTCGGTGAGCGAACTTGATATCGCATGTTCTCAAGCCGATATAATCAGTAGTGCAACGCTCTCAAACACGCCATTGATACTCGGAAAAAGGATAAGTGTAGGGACACATGTTGACCTTGTAGGCGCATTCACTCCAACCATGAGAGAATCGGATGATGAACTGATACAAATCGCCAAACTATTCGCTGATACCGTAGATGGTGTGATGAGCGAAGGTGGTGATTACGTTCAAGCAAGCAACAAAGGTTTAATGTCTCGAGAAAGCATCGAGGCGGATCTGTTTGCCCTTTGTTGCGGGGAACATGGCGGACGCTCAGAACACCAGGAAATCACCGTCTTCAAATCTACCGGTACAGCTCTGGAGGACCTCGCCGCTGCTGCCTTAGCCTACAAAGCAAATTAGGGTATAGTCTCGATCAGTATCAATTTCGTGGCTAAACATTGATTAACGTTGCATCTAAAAATCAGTAAGAAATTAGTTGTTCACCTATTAGTGCAGATCTGGACGCTCTAAATTATTAGCGTTACTAGCGCGAGTACCGTCTAGCCGATCTCAAATATCTGATAAATGGGTCCGGACTTTGTTTGTTCGCCATTACCCACCGCAATAACGTCATTAAGCCATTCATAAGCAGGGTTGCCACATTCAAAGCGTGCCGAGATATCGAGGGAATAGTCTACTTTATCAAGAACCTCTCCTTGCAAAAACCGATTCATAGCACCACTACTGGCTAAAAATCGCCCTTGGTAAGTGAGGTAAATATTCGCGCCGTTTTCAGTTAGTAAAATTAACCTAACATCAATCACCATCACTCCATCGTGCCGATTTAATACCCAATCCGCACCAGAAAGTACCTTTCCATTTAACCGTTCGCCAAAAAATCGGCCGCCGGTTATTGGAACTATTCTGCGGACGCCATTGGCAGTTTTCCCAATATTCTTCACCGCGGCAAAGTCAACGGTCAGCTCTAGGGTTAAAAGGTCTTTATAGTTCAATTTACCCATCTCAATTCTCTTGAAGTTACTGAAAACTGGCTGATTGCTCAGTTTTACTTAACAGTACACTAAGTGATGACTGCATTTGGTCAAAGGGGACGCGGCTTTTGTGCGCCTTAGAGAGCATAGTCGCGCCTTCAATACTATTTAGGATAAGCCCTGATATCGGCAAAGCGGCGGCTTTGGAAAACGAATGTGCTTCTAGGCCCTTTGCAATACTCTTTTGCCACATGCTTAGAGTCTTGCTTACCGCCAATGCGAGCTCTTTAGATTGACCTGATACTTCATTTGCTAAGGCCGCAACGGGGCAACCCGCTTGGTAATTGGAACGTTCAAGTTCCTCGTAGAAAATACCGGCGATCTCGCCGACAAATTCGTTGGCACTCTTTGCGGTATACGCTGCTGAATCAATCATCTCGCATACTACAGGACCAATTGTGGCAAGTACCGCGCCCGCCAATTGCGTTTTCCCTTCGGGAAAGTGGAAATAAAACGACCCTTTAGGTGCACCGCTTTCCTCCAAAATCTGAGTTAAACCTGTCCCGTGATACCCCTGTCGTCTAAATAGGAGAATCGCGGTTTCGATGGTTTTTCGTTTGGCATCTGAAGTTCTGGGCATAGCGATCTTTCAATTTGTATTTGCAATACTATAGCGATCACCATAGTATAATAATATCGTTGAATAAGAAAGGCTATGAATTATGAACAACTCTTCTACAGCACTACAAAAAACCGTATTGATTATTGGAATCATAGTCGGTTTATTCGTTGCATCGCGTGCGCTATTAAGTCCTGAAGCCATGATGAATAGCCTCGACATAAGCTTGAACAGTATGAGTGCGATAAATGAAATTCGAGGTCAGTATGGCGGTTTTTTTCTCGCTTTCACGATTGTTCTTAGCTTATCGTTAATTGGAAGATTATCAGTAAGGCTAGGGCTAATTGTATTCCTTATGACGGTTGGCGGTGTCTTAATCGGGCGTTTATTCAGTTTAATGCTTGATGGTTTAGCATTTTCAAACTACACACCAGCAATACAAGTTTTTTTCTTGATCGACGCCGTCATGGTAGGCTTGGCGTTGTTAGCCATTCGACAAAAGTCCTAGAGCATGAGAAATAAGTTCAAATTCATAACGTTGACCAACTTGGAACTTAAATGCGAATATTTGTAACGGGAGCATCAGGGTTTGTGGGCGGCGCCGCTACTAGAACGCTCGTATCTCTGGGGCACGAAGTCGTTGCGATGTCTCGATCACACGAATCAGATGCGCTGATATTAGAATTAGGTGGGAAACCACTTAGATGTGATCTTGCGACTATAACACCAACGGCAATGGAAACTGTCGACGTCGTTATTCACTGTGCCGCGTTTGTTGAGCCATGGGGCCCTAAAGAAGCCTGGTTCAACTCAAACGGCACTGGAACACAAACGGTCTTAAATGCAGCACAAATTGCTGGTGTAAAACGGTTTATTCATATTGGCACCGAAGCCGCCATTTGCCATGGGCAAGATGTGATTGATGCCGATGAACAGGTACCACTCGCATTCAATTCACCCTACCCCTATTGCTCTACAAAAGCGCAAGCAGAGCAATTAGTTCGCGATGCAAACAACGAGAACTTTACGACACTCATTTTGCGCCCACGTTTCATTTGGGGCCCAGGCGATAAGACTTTGTTACCGTTGATTGAAGACATGGCCAAATCAGGAAAATGGACTTGGATCAACCACGGAAAGGCCATGACTTCGACCACACACATAGACAATTTGATTCATGCGATAACCTTGTCGCTTGACAAAGGTCAGGGAGGGAACTCTTACTTTATCCTCGATGTGGGAAACATAAGTTTGAAAAACATGATTTCCGCCATGGCGAAATCAAAGGGTTTGAGCTTAGCCGATAGATCAATCCCGATTTCTGTGGCAGATTTTATGGGTCGATCCGCAGAGTTAGTGTGGCGCACTCTAAATCTTAGTAGCTCTCCGCCGTTAACCGCGCACGCGGCCATCGTAATGTCGCGACATTGTACTCTGGTAGGAAATAAAGCCGAAACCGACCTTGGATATCATGCAATTCTCTCGCGCGAGCAGGGCTTAGAGAGTCTTTAAAGGTCTACTCGATTCTTTTCAGACTGACTACGATACAAGCTGATATTGAAGCTCATTAAGGGTGCTTCTGAAACTAGCCCTGAACACCGGCAAGCCGCTGAGACGACCGTATCGCGTCAATATCGATATAACATCCTTGTAAGTGTCGGCCCTCAGTGATTCGATACGCGCTTCTCCCGTGTAATACGAGACTATTATCGAACATCACCAACTCCCCAGGGTTTAACTTTATATTGATCACTGATTCCTCAGCAGCTAGCAACTCGGCAAATTTTTGATACGCTGGGTAAAACTGCTCGACCATAGCTATATCTGACCGAGGCGCCTGCATACTGCGATGATTGATACGAATCGCGATTATGTCGCCCTCAGGACCAAGCTCTATGATGGGTTTTTTATTGCATAAATCGACTGAGTGATCACTGAACCTAAAACTAACTGCCAGCTTGCTTAACACTGAAAAATACCGAGGATATTGTCGCTTGAGCAATGTCGCCGCTCGAAAACCATCGGCAAACTGACTCTCCCCACCTTCGCTGGCGTTCTTAATACAGTGTAATAATTGCACTCCCGGACATGGGTCACGATATGGGTTGTCCGTATGAAGTGGCAAGCCTAATGGCGTATACGCTAGATTTATCGGATCAGGTTCGGCGATCACGTCAAATAAGGCGCCGTAATTGGTGCAACGGACAAATCCAAGCTTCTCAGCAACGCGCAGCACTTCATTAGGCTCGACTGATAGTTCACTAATCAAAACAATGCCATGGCTTATCATTTTCTCGATCGCTAGCGTCAAGTTGGATTTCCCATTAACTTTGCTCGTTAGAATTTGCTCTTCATAGTCATTTCCCCAAAGTTGTATCGGAGTCAATGAAGCAGAGTGCTCAGCTTGAATCTAACATAGATGTTGTGCACCGTTGGCACGACATAGCCTTACTGACTGAACTCGCATAGGTAAATAAGATTCTCCGATTACAAACCAGTCAGATAAATCATTGGCGGTTATTTTATGCTGACCATTTTGGCTATCACGACATTCTGCACAAGCGCAAGAATCTCGCGCCCAAGCAGCTTCAAACAAAGTTGATGTCAACGCACAAGCGATTAATTGTCGATAGGATTCCAACGGCTTAACAACAAGCCCAGCCGATTTACCCGCGTCATCAAACTGGCGTAATTGCAAGGCTGTCTAATGATAGGGATTGGCTTCAAAATCGCTGATTTCCTGCTCATTCATAGGCCCATCTTGTTCCGCCAGCGACGTTATTGAAGCCTTGCTCAATCGACTTGCATAGTCCTTATCTATTGATACTAAGTAGCGCTTAGCGGTCACATGCAAACGAATGGGCTCAACCATCGCCGGTTTCCGTATTTGTTGTAGGGCCTGCGCGCCCATCTCCGCATGGTCAGGCAGACCCCACTGCCCCGCTTCGCCAAAAGCATGCCCTGTATCGTGTAGCAAACACGCCAGAACTAAAGAATCATCAGCTTGTGCTTCAACCGCATTGGCAGCGGCCTGTAAACAATGTTGCAACATATCAAGCCGTTCGCCATAGCTATGTTCGGCAGTTTTCGAAAGCTGCAATAGCAGATAATCCCTTAGTGAGCCTTCATGACCAAGCAGCGAGTTTTTCTGTCAATATTCTGACACCCCAAACCCAGCGAGCTCAGCTACTGATGGTGCAACATTGAGGATACTGGCGTTAGTCCAATAACTTGTCGGTGCGATCTTAGGTGAACGCATTACAATAAAGGTACGAATATCTTCGGGGCGGCCCAACTCATGATGATTCCCAAGACCACCGTGATCCGTAGTCACTATCACTGAATCATGCTCATCCAAACAGTGTGTCAATCGTCCCAAATAGGCATCCACCATACGCAGACTATCTATATATATTCCTCACTGTCCCAACCGCCTTTGTGACCGGCTAGATCCGCTTGCGCCAAATAAACGAACACAAGTTGATGCTGTCTCTTCTCCAATAGTTCTTGGGCAGCGGTTGAAATACGCAAATCATCTGAGGGTTCATAGCCGCTGTCGATATAGAATTTCTCTTCGACCACGCCTTCTTCGAATAGGCATTCAAATGGTCGCCAATTAGTAAAACTCGCTGTCTTGAGACCTTCACGACGAGCTTGTGCCAAAAATGTAGGCGCCTTTGTCCTCAGAGCACGAGGCGTATTATCACGAAGTCCATGACTATCCGCGTCCACCCCTCGCAACATCGACGCATGTGCTGGCAAGGTTAAAGACGATGTAATCGTTACCGCGTCATAACAACTGGCACCGGCTCGGGCAATGCTCAGTAATTGAGGCATGGTTTCGGCTGAGATATGCCGTGGAACGACACCATCAATTGAAACAACCAGAGTCAGTGAATGAGTTTCATTAGCAGCCACAGCGTTCTCCAGCAAAATGGTGTGTCACTTCAAAGTACTGACAAAGGCTTGCCCGCACGTACCGTAGCCAAAAAAAAACACAATGTTAATAATCTAGAGCTTACTCATAGTAAGGGTAATTACCGAGCTGAGTAAAGCATCGATGAACGTAGAGTATTCGAAAACGTACTATGCGCTGAGGATTTCGTTGACTCTAAGAGGAGGAAAGGACTGATGGCTTGTATTCTACCAACTCTTATGCGCTTATCCTAAAAGCAAAAAAGCAGTGGCAAAAATGCTCGAATCAAAGCGATTGAGTTGCCCCGAACTTTCTATAAATCTAAAGCCCGGGTTACTGACAATTTAATGCTGGTCTACGCGGCGTCGAATTTAATCGCCCACCTAGACCAGCACTTATTTAAGATCTAAAAATCTAACCTAACACCAATCTCAAATCTGCGACCTGGCGCGGGCGCAAAATCCTTAACGATGGAACCGTGATAGCGTTGCTCATCATCAGTCAAATTACGACCGTGAAAGAATAGACTGACGTCGTTGTCAGCAAGCTTAACCTTGCGTTGCACAAACACACTGAGATCATCGTAACCGTCCGTTGGGAGTTCGAACGCAGCGACTCGGTCTTGATTATCAACTCTTAGATAGTCTGCCCGCAACGTCCATAACTCATTCGCCCACGATAAACCAGCTCCCACACGAGATGCCGGGATACGCGGCAGATCTTCATCGGCACCATTGCTCAAATCTAATTCCCCTCGAACGACGTCAAAAAGAAAATTAAAATCTAAATCACCATTCGCTACCACACCTAAATGCACCAAACCTTTCAAGTCGATGCCCGTAAACGTCGCATCATCTTGTTGAAATTGAAGCACAGGAAGATCGTCTTCTATTTCACCAGTATTGGCCTCATAGATGTAATCCGAAAAATCCAATAGATAAATGCTGGCATCAAATTGAAGAATCTCATTGGTATAACCCGCAGATAATGTTAAGCCAGTAACACCTTCTTCGTCGAGATTAGGATCTCCAATTTCAAAGGCTTGCGTCGCTAAGTGAGGCCCGTTACTAAAAAGCTCTTCGATGGTCGGTGCGCGATTAGCAATATCAAGCAAGGCCGACACGGTTAGTTGCTCGCTTACGGAACGAACTAACCCGAATGACGCACTAACGGTATCGAAATCAGAATCACTCAATGTCGCAAGACTTGGTTCATAATCGGTTTGTTCGAACCGTATACCAGTCTCAAACTGATAGTCACCAAAGGTGCGCTGTCCTACCCAAAATAAGCCAAGCGTGTCGCTATCAACTGGAGGAACAAAAGCCTCTTCGCCAACCGCGCTAAATTCTCGATCGCCCAGTTGCAGACCAAACGCGCCTTCAAAGCCAGCGATAGGCTCATGACGCAGTTCAACACGTGCTTCCCAAGCGTCGTTTTCAAAACGAGTACCTACTTCGCCATTGGGCTCGAGTTCCTCATGTTCATAGTCGTTAACACCAATGCGAAAATTGACGCTCTCAAAACCAGCAAAAGGGTTATTAAGCTGAGCCTCAAAATCAAATCGAGTTTGTTGCAAATCGATTAATCCTGGACCTTCTTCTTCCTCCTCCTCTTCTTCTTCACCTTCTTCTTCATGGTGACCACCCACCAATCCATATTCAGAATCCAAAGAACTGATAGAAAATCCAGCAAAGCCATTTTCGCCGACGGTACTCAAACCCACGGCAAGGCCGTTTCTTTCCACTCGGCTACCTTCAAGAATACCAAAAACTTCTTCTTCCTCTTCTTCTTCCTCACCTCCCTCGGCCTCTTCTGCTGCAATTTGAAATGCCGATTCAGCAAACCCAGGGATTTCATAATCGTCAGCGTCACTTAAGAAACCGTCAACGTGTAGAACGACAGAATCACT
>CAYQVT010000014.1:27132-30484 GCA_964420885.1 uncultured Gammaproteobacteria bacterium | reverse complement strand
GTTTGGCAGAATGGTCTGACTGTACAACCTCAACTAACGGTACAAGATAAGGAGGATTCCACCAATGAGTACCAATAATTCGTTCACGATGCTCTAGACCTTGAGCGATATCTCGAATTGGAATCACCGAAGTATTACTGGCTAAAATACAGTGTTCAGGAGTGCATTCTACGAGCTCTGAAAAAATGGCTTGCTTTAAACCTAGCTTTTCAGGAACGGCTTCAATTACGTAATCTGCTTGCTCAGCAATGTCGCGAAAATTGGCGTTTAAAGTAACAAACTCTAACGCGCTTTGATCCTGACCTAACAATGCCAAGTTATCTTTGATTTTATCAATGGCACTGTCTCTAGCAGCCTTAATCGGGTCGCAAATAGTCGTTTGTATTTGACGACTGACAAACACTTGAGCAATGCCACACCCCATCAACCCAGCGCCGACAATAACAACGTTTTTAGATCGGTAAGATTCAGTCATCATTGTCATCATCAATACGTTGAACACCGATCACTGCGATGATGCCAAACACCAACATCATGCCTACGACGCCAGCCATCCAAACGCCCGTTACAGATAATTCTTGCATTAGAATTTTCCTAGTTTAATTTTCATATCCACTCGCCTTACCAGTGTCATTTTTTATTTGAAGAAAGAAGTTTGGTGCCCGCCACGCCGACCGCCAAAATTAAGATAATTAAAATCAGACTGCTAATAAATATGTCCCAAAACATGCTTAGTTTCCTACTTCGGCGCGCTGGTTTTAAGCGCGTATTGATCAGACTTGAAATAGCCTTTGTCTCCGGCTAAGGCTAAATTCGACAGAATCCCGACTACCAAGGTGACGCCTAATGTCACATAGGCGTTCGGTGTCTCGGACATATTCAAGAGTGTAGGCAAAGAGCTAAAAGACCAAGCCGAATTCGCCAGCCAAGCACTCAATAGGGTCAGCGTCGCGGCAATGGTGTTGCGCTTCCATATAAAGCCAAATACCACCACCCAAAAAATAGGTACCAGCCAGGAAAACAGCCAATTCATTGCGGCCAAGATCGGTGGCAAATACGATGCAACCGCCATGGCGATCACGCCTAAGATTATTATTGCGATTCTAATCACGCGTGTTAATTCTGCTTCGCTGGCGTTAGGGCGATACAGGCGCTTATAAATATCCATGGTGAATATGGTCGCAGGAGATAAGCTGGTCATTGCAAAAGTCGACAATATTGCAGCCAAGAAAGACGCCAACAGCAATGCACTTAGCCAACCAGGAAGTAAATTCACCAACATCGTGGTGGCTGCCACTTTAGGACCTAGAGCCTGAAATTCCGGCACCGATTTCGCCGCTAAACCAATTACTACGGCAAACACACCGAATAAGCCATTAAGAGGTGCGGCAATCCAAACGGCGCGCTTGATAGTTCTTTCGTCTTTGGCTGCCATGGCCGGCTGCAGCAGCATTTGGTTAACACCTTGACTAAACACCACCGCGACCACGGTCCCCAATCCAAAGGTCAACAATATTTCTGGTGTACCGTAAATACTCAGCATTACACTATTACCTGAATCATTGTAGAAATTGCTAACCGATTCGTAGCTTCCTCCCGGTAAGTTAAAGCCAAGAAAGATCGTCGCTAATATCAGGCCGATGTACATCACCACGGCATTCACCAGATTCACCCAACCAACTTCCTTAATTCCCGCGAGAACAACATAGAGAATGCCAATTACGCCACCGACGATGGCACCATTTTTTATCTCCCAACCGGTCATCGATGCAACGATAATGCCGAGTCCTTGTGTCTCAATGGTTAGTATGCCGAAGATAACTCCCGCCATGACGCACGACACTAATAGACGAATATTGCGACCATAAAACAGTTCCAATATTTCAGGCACGGTACTGACGCCTAAGCGCCTAACCCACAAGCCAGTGCTTGAGCAGACAACAACAAGTAGGATCACATGGGCAATGCTAAACCACACCGCCGAGGCACCGAGCGTCCAGGTCATTTCGAACACACCCAATATGTGAGCTGTGCCCAACACGGTCAACGCCAGCGTTACCGCTACTACACTGGTTGGTAAGGATCGCCCTCCTAAGGCAAACTCACCGTCCTGATTGGCTTGGGTATTTCGGTTGCGCGCCAAAAACCATGCCACACCTGTAATGATGGCAATCTCGTAAATGAAAACCGCAATTATTATTCCATACTGCATCGTTAGTGGCCCCGATTGAATAGCATATTAGTTCGGTAGATTAACCAGCTGTATAACCGCCATCGGCATAAAGCGTGTGCCCAGTATAAAAGTCAGAGGCTTTTGATGCTAAAAATAGTAATGGTCCAGCGAGGTCCTCGGGCTCGCCTAGACGCCCTACAGGAATACGCGCAAGCATACCCTCACGTGTCGTTCTGCCACGCTCATCATCGGCAAACATCCAAGCCGTTAAATCTGAGCGAAATACCGTTGGTGCTAACGCGTTCACTGTGATTGCGTGTTCGCCCCATTCGCAACCTAGTGCTTTGGTGATGCCGTTTACAGCATGCTTTGAGCTGCAATAGGCACTATAGCCAGCAGGGTGACCTAATTTGCCACGTGCTGAAGAGACCAACACCACTTTCCCACCTTCGCCTTGTGCAATCATTTGTTTACCAGCAGCTTGGCTAATAAGCCAAGAATCAGTGACATTAGCTTGCATGACACGTTCAAAACGTTCTAACTCCATGTCGGTTATCGGTGCAACATCATTCGTTCCAGATGCGACAACCAGTATGTCCAAGCGAGAAAATGCATTAACCGCAGCACCAACAATGGCATCACAATCTTGAACCGAGCTGGGACGACGATTAACACTGACGAGCTCTGTACCCTGGTCTGTTAACTCGTTCGATAAGCGCTCTAAGGCCGCTGAATTCCCTCCAGCTAAAATCAGCTTACAGCCGGCGCCGGCAAGAATTCGAGATGCCACACTTCCAAAAGCGCCGGTCGCTCCAGTAACGACAGCAACCTTGCCGGAAATATCAAACATTTGATGTGGATTCTTAAGTGCGTCCATTGTCATAACCCTCAGGGTAATTCATAACTACCAGCATGCTGGCCATTTGGTTGCTTCGATTAATAATTTCCCGCGCTTCGTCGGGAGCCAAAAAGCAGCTATCGTTTGGACGCAAAATTGTCTCTTCGCCGTCACTAAGCACAACGGTTATTTGGCCAGAGAGTACGACGTACACTTTTTCAAGTGGAGAGCTGTCCATTTCAGCTCCACCGCCAGGTAGAAACTGAGACAGACCGACCCAAAATTTATTACTATCGCTGACTTCCCAACCTTGAAGACGGAGCCCTCGCATATCGTAATGC
>CAYQVT010000014.1:0-27122 GCA_964420885.1 uncultured Gammaproteobacteria bacterium | reverse complement strand
GGTGCCTCATAGGGTTGGGCGTCATTAAAACGAGTCACGTGCATCTTCGCGCCTATACCGTTGATCCTGATTCAATTCTGTATTCGCCAGATGGATCGACCATCGCCACCAGACGAACGATGCAACCATCTCCCTTCTTCCAACGCCAGGGAAATGCAGCAAAGGTAACTCGTTTACCGGTGACCTTATCGATATCACCCCCTACGTTCTCAAACCCACAGATTCCAGCCGACAAAATGGTATTGTGACAAGGCTCCCACTCCGGAAAATCCTCGATGACATCTCTGCCTGTTTCGGCTTTGTACTCGGCACAAACGTTGGGTAGTAAGCCGTGAGGTGCGCCAGGTCCATGAGGACCAATCGCCGTCGCTAACGGGTGATCTAAAGCTTGAGTGTCATTACCAGCCATCTTGACTTTCTTTTCTACGAACCATTCTCCGGCTTCTCTACCGAACCCCGGTGCATATCCATAATAATGTTGATTATCGCCATAGTATTTATGCCATCCAGTATTCACGATTACGATGTCACCTTCCCGTACACTGGGTGTGGCCTTTTCCAAATCATCGGCAGTGATCATTTCCCACTTTTTTTTGGGAATATCTAATACAACACCTGATCCAAAGAAATAAGGTAATGGTACTTCATCCATGAAAGCCGTGCCGGCGACCACGTGGGCAGGAGCGTCAATATGGGTTCCCGAATGCATTACGGTGGTTATCCGTTGTGTTAAAACACCACCGGTTTTTGCCATGCCATGTAATCGCTCAATCTTAACGTCTTCAAAATAAGGCCAACAAGGCTGACCTAGGCCCCATGGGTGACTGAGATCATACATTTCTAAGCCCATGTTATTACTCAAATTCGATTCTTCAAATTTACACAATGTTTCGTCGCGCCAATCGCCTTCTTCCCAGCCTGCCATAGTTATGTCCTCACCAAAATAATTGATCTAATTAATCTATATGTACCACTATATGATCATAGTGTATCTTATTGCGATACTATACAACTTTATTTAAACATGTCAAGCGAATACATAAGCCATTGCTGACAAGGCTATTTCCTTTGCCAGCTAAGTGAATTTAAGTAAACATCTGACTACAGTAAGTCGATGTTTAGACACGTCACACGGTCTATTAAAGGCTTCCAAAAAGGATTTTTTTGGACAATCGGCTGACCAGTTGAAAGCCAGCGTAAAGTCCGCACGCAAAACACTAAAAGGTGTCGCTAAAAAGGCGAGGCAAAAAGGATCAGCGGGAGGCAGAGACCGGAAAACCGATCTTGGTTAGTTCATTGGCGAATTGGAAACTCGCCTGAATTTGGGGAGAAATGAAACTCTATGAGAACTAAGTAGGTAAAAACTAGGCTCTAAAGCTAGATAAGAGTAGCGGCAATTAATGCTTGTCGAAAGTTCAGTATCGCCTCGGAAATAGATTGGCTCAACTTAGTAAAACGAACCACCGGCACCGGCACAGATACCGCATATATTCGACCGAGTGGGTCTCTAAAAGCCGTCCCTAGCGCGCAGATACCTTCAGCATTTTCTTCGTTGTCTTTGGCAATATGACTTTGTCTAATCTGACCCAAAGCGGTGAAAAGTTGGCTTAAATCAGTGATTGTGTTAGGAGTTTCAGGTGGCAACTCTCCTTTGAGAAGGCCAGAAATCTCTTGATCACTCATCAGAGACAAAGCCGCTTTGCCGTTCGCAGAACTGTGCATCGAAAAGCTCTCGCCGATAGCTGAGATGGCACTCAAGCGATGGTTAGCGGCTATTTGATCAACAAACACCATTTTGCCACTTTCATGAACTGACAGGTCCACCGTCTCTCCAGTCACCTCCGAAAGCGCTTCTAAATGAGGCCTTACTTCTGCCGTAAAATCAAAATCTGAGTTAGTCGCCATTCTGAGAATTGAGGGACCTAGCTTAACGCGCGCATTCAATGAAGCACCAATTAGCAAGTGTTCCTCCGTTAACGCGTTGACGATACGTTGAACCGTGGATCTGGGTAGCTCAACTTTCTTAGCAATTTGCCCTAGGCTCAAGCCTTCTTTCTCGTTTTCCAAGGCTCGTAAAATTTGAGCGGCTCTCGCAATTACTTGAATCCCCTTCCCAGATCGATTACTGGTCTTATCCGATGACATTATTTACCTTTTACTCCAAACATGCAGTAGGTTGATTGTATCGCAATGTAATACATATAACACCCATTGATTCTCAAACTTGTCGTTCAACTCCGAACGATTCCCGTAATAGATAAAGCCAGACCTAGTTAAAGGTCTGGCCTTGAATCATCCTAAAACCTGCGTTAGAACTCGTAACCGAGTTGAACTTTAACCGATCGGAGAGCGCTCGGCGCCTCGGCGGTGATTCCTTGATCCCCCGGAGGAGCACCAAAAATAGCGCCAATAGGTGCCGCTGGTGGGCCATTGAAATCGGTCGCGAGTTCATCGGTAATATTAGTGCCGATTAAACTCAATCTCCAACCCGATTGATGTTCCAAGTTAAGACTCAGATCAAGTGTGGTTAAGCTATCGGAGGCGAAGGTTTCATTGATTTGACTGAACATTTCATCTCGATAACGAGCAAAGGCCGTCACACTGAAGAACATCTCGGAAGACAGTTCCCGTTCAAAAAGAAACCCTATGCTCCCAGTGTATTCAGGTGCTTGAGCTAATTTAGTGCCGTCGCCAGCGTTAACACTATCTGCGTAGGTAAGCCCACCGATCAACCTAAAATTGTCGGCGACTTGCCATGCCCCATCCAACTCAAAGCCCTCAGATTCGACGTCAATGTTTCGAGTTAGAAAAAATGCTTGGGTTCCAAGCACTTGAAACGACGTTTCTTGAAAATCATCAATATCGGTTGAGAAGAGTGCGATGTTCAAATTCGCCGCTCCACCCGCTAATGTCATCTTGGCGCCTAATTCAAAAGTTCGGGTCTCCTCAGATTCTACTCGCGACCCATTTTCGGCGACACTTAGAGCGGGGTTGGCACTGCTCACTTCAGCCGACTCTGCAAAGCCACCAGTCTTGCTACCCACACCGTAGGACCCATACAGCATGATATTTTCAGAAAGATCATATTGAATATTAGCGTTACCGTTTAGAAAACTGTCATCAAATTCCAATTCAGATTCAAATGGAGGGTTGATCACCGTATTCCAAAGGGTCGCGATTGGTCCTTGTATCCGATCAAATGTGACGTCTTTCTCCTCGTCGGTATACCTCAAACCAAGTGTTGTTCTAAGGCGATCGTTTATGTTTAGCGTACCGGATGCAAAGACTGAGAAGGTTTCGGTGTCTTGAATAAAATTATTCGTAAAACTGCCGTTAAACAATTGGCCAGGAGCGGGAGGTGGGAAATTAGGCGTCGACCAATTCTGCTCTTCAGACGAAGTCCAATCGCTAGAAAAATAATAGGCTCCGACAAGATAGTCTAGTTTTTCACCGCCTGGCGATACTAAACGAATCTCTTGAGAGAATTGATCGTAGTCCTCGTCTCGTTGAAAATAGGTGCTGTAAGGGACGACGCTGCCTGGGTTAAATATCGCAAAATTGACTTCGTCGAACGCGGCTCCAAAATCAAAGTCATCAAAGAACTCGATTTCATACTGCGCCAGAGACGTGATCGAAGTGAGAACCGAATTTCCAATGTCAAAATCTAAGGTCAATGACGCAGAATCGACCTTAGTATCGTGAAAGCTCTCTCCACCTGGGCATTCCGGACAGATCGCTGACTTAGTGTCGTCTAGTCGAGCTTCGCCGATGATATCTATTATGTCCTGATTAAAAAAGTTGCCATTGTCTACAAACTGAAAACCATTTCCTCTACGTTCGCTGTCAGTGGTTTGCAAGCGTAAGGTGGCACTCAAGCTATCATTCGGTGTATACACTGTGGTGATTCTAAAACCAGCTTCTCGATCCGCAGGAACGTCTTCTCCGGTAATCACATTTTCAACCCAACCGTCCTCATCGACGAAGTTTGCAGCAAGCCGGACTGCTAGCTTTTCCGAAATTGGAACATCCAAACCGCCAGAAAAACTAAAGCCTCCGTTTTCTAACTCGGCTCCCAATACCACATCACCCGCGAGTTCGGCGCCAGGTGCCTTAGTCACGATGCTAATCGCGCCAAGGCTTGTATTTTTACCCAACAAGGTGCTTTGAGTACCTTTAATTACTTCAATTCTCTCGACATCAAAAAAGCCTGAAGAGTACATGCGGCCCTTTCCAACAAACATACCGTCCAAAAATAAGGCGACGGATTGGTCGAATGATTGTGTTCGAGCCGGAGTTCCCAGGCCTCGAAGGGTTAGCGCCAACCCATCATCAGGGGCACGAGAAAACACCATACCCGGAACCAGGTTGGCGGCTTCGAAAAGATTATCGACGCCAAACTCCTCCAGATTTTCTCCCGACAGAGCACTAATCGTAATTGGAACGTCACCTAAAGACTGAGAGCGCTTTTGTGCCGTTACCACGACTTCTTCGAGCACTAGCTGCGCCATACTTGTCGAAGAAGCGAACGCCAATGCCAAGTAAGCGCTAAAGCGCGTCATTTTTTTATATATCAAACCATTCTCCTCATTATTTTATTGTATTGCATTGCAATTCATTAAGACCGCATTGCGGTATACTATAATTAGAAATACGCTACTGTCAACAGTAAAACAGTATTACTAGACGCAATCTTTTTTATGAATCGTTTCTGAAGATCCCCGGTTTGTAGAAAGATATGGGTTCTTAGTAAGGTGATTTTATTGCTATCCCTATCGCGCTATGAGGTAATTATTCTTGTGCAGCACTAAGGTGAAATACGTCTTGTACTTAGGCATTTAGCTGAACGATCCTTCTTAGCTCGTTAATCTTGAAGTTTCTTGCAGATCATCATGATCTAGTCGTTACAATCAATTACGGACGGGTTAAATTTCTAGAACCCGAAGTTCACTATACAAATGGTCGCAATGGAAAGGAAACAAAATGTCAATCATCTCGGTATACCGAGACGTTTGAAATTTCATCTCAAGCAGAGCTAAATTATTCGATAGACACCGCTTATCGTCGGCTTAAACTAAATAAAAAGTACCGACACTAAAATCCGCTTATTTGGGCCAAAGACCGAACCAAGCAAGTCTTAAATTTGATATGTAAATGTCTTACCATGGACGCAGCGACCTTGCTCCTGAACAACTCGGCGCCAAGCTCTCGAACGGTCGATCAGCCAGATCAAGAATTAGATTGACAAACTTACGTTTCGAATGAACCGTGTCTACCTTTCCCATCGCTAAACGCGCTCGCACCGAAAATCATCTCTCCAGATGCCACCGTAGCCATACCAAGTCGTATTTCATTTTTGATTGCCTCTGACTCACTTAAATCCCACTGTTCGTACATTGATCGACGATCACTGCGCAGGCAAGCTTGAGGGAATTTAGCGAGTTGTTCGGCCAACTTAAGTGCTTCATTCAAAGCTTCACCATCGTCACAAAGCCTATTCACCAGGCCAAATGAGAGTGCTTCGTCAGCCGCAACTTCACGTCCAGTTAAAATCATATCGGCGGCGCGAGACTGACCGATTAAACGCGGCAACCTAATTGTTCCTAAATCAATCAAAGGCACTCCAAAACGCCGACAAAACACACCAAACTTTGACGACTGCGCCGCGACCCTTAAATCGCACCATAGTGCCAATTCTAAGCCGCCCGCAACTGAATAGCCTTCGATCGCCGCGATCACGGGCTTAGACAGTCGTAGACGAGTGGGGCCCATTGGAGCGAAATCGCCTTCAATCAACATGCGGTTTAGAGCGCCTTTAGCAATCGACTGCAGGTCAGCCCCAGCGCAGAACTGACCTCCACTGCCTGTCAAAATAGCGACCGAGAGCGAACTATCATTCTCAAACTCTTTAAATTTTTCAACTAAAACTTTGGACGTTTTAAAGTCCACTGCATTACGCCGTTCAGGTCGATCAATGCTTACTATAAGGGTGCTTCCTTGCGTTGAATATTTAATACACATGGCTAGAAAAATAAACTCGAGGGTTAAGCTTATGGAATGCGAGATATCATTCCTAAATGGCGGCGCTGGTGACTACGACAATCACTAAACGCGGCGCTTAAGCGACTAATCTTTTGGTAAGTTGGTGTTTATAATACATCAATTAGAGTGCTTGAGAAGAAATGAAGCGAACTAACGAGATCGGAATATGTATGAATACCCCTCGTGCCGTCAAGCAGAATTTCACTACTAAAAAAGAATACAGGCCTCTATCTGGTCATCTTACCTACCTAGAGTATTGCCGACAGCATCGCGACGTTTACCTTTTTGGATCAACGCCCTCTCAATTATAAAGAATCCCTATCCACCAGCAGTTGTAAGCAAGTTCGATCAGCGTTCGCGGTAAAAACAACCGGCTTGCGCTTTCCCATTCTTAAGCAAAATACCCAATTCGTCTATCAATTGTCTAGTCTTCTCGGGAAAATTGGTCTTCGTTCAGGCGAAACGCTTATCGCTACTTGTTATCAACAGGGAGAGTAATTGTGAAAGTGGTAGATAAATAGATTTCATGGCTTTTTCTTATCTTGGATTCAAAAAATTACACTTACCTCACAACCAACACTTTATGAATGTTACTAATTTCGGAAATCAGAGAGTTATTGCGGTGAAAGTCTATTTCACAGTAAAGTAATGCAATACATTACTATCCATTCTATCCTCTATTTAAAACAGTAACTTTTTAAGAAGCCAAGAACTACCGTTAATATGAGTTCAATCAAGCCCACTTCAATTGAGTTAAGCAAAGGGACCTGTTGATCTTCGAACATTTTGACGATGATGAAATTACGCTCGATGACTTTGAGATCAAGCATAATGTTTTTATCTATAATTCCAACAAGACAACTATCCATATACCAGAGACCATAAAGTCAGTATCCATCTCGAGCTGCGTGCACACTAGGCTAATCATAAAGAAGGCTATTTCTATTGTTGAAATCATCAACTCAAAAGGCTCCAATATTTATCTACAGCTGGAGTAACCATAAGTCACCGTCGATAAGTGCTCCGGCACAAAAATAGAACTCGGCGAAGCGTCGATAGTTCGATCACCACAAATTGCTACGTCATAAAGTAGCGAGACCGTTCTGGTCGTTCCCGGCAAAAAGATCAGGAAAATTTGTCGAACAGCTTATCGCAGGGCAATTGATGACCACCTACGCTGACGGAGCAATAACGACCGTATTGGTAAAACACCATTGATAAGTATCGGTAAATGTCTGCGTTAGGGCATATTTATTACGATTCACCAGAGGCTGAAGTGTCTGAAGGAATTGATATATCAAATGTGTTCGATCAAATCCATCCGGGCACTTAGACGATCCAACGTATCGTTTGGAAATAGAATTAATCCTTTGAAACTATTTTCAGCTTCGTCGCATCCTTTACTCTAAGCAGCGAAAATAAAGTTGCACTAATCATTTTAAAGGAGGTCAACATGACACCACGTTCACTTGTTTCATTTATGGCGATTTTAGCCATTTCATCTGCCGCATTGGCTGGCGAAAAAGAGGATCAGCTGATCGAAAAGCTGACTCAAGCTTACGGTGGAGAAGCGATTACCAGCCTGAAAAGCTACACAATTGTCGATCACTTTCTCAGTCCGACCACCGGCCAAAGTCATTCGCCAGCGCTTATGGAGGTGGCAACTAATAAGCAAGTACTGCGCGTTGATATTGCCAACAACCGCTCAACTTACGACACATGGTCGAGCGGCCGGTCGGGCGCGTTTCAAAATTCGACCCTCAGCGACGGCGAAAAAGCCTACACCATTAACTACCAAGCAGGCACCTATGGCGAAGCTAATAATATAGATCCTCACGTGTTTGCTGGCGGATCGATGAGAACTTCAGATACCGTACTTGTGTATGAACTCAACCAAGTAAAAGATAAAGCCGTTCTCAAAGACGACGTGAGTTTCATGAACCGCCCGCACCACGTTTTATCAATGCCCTTTCCTAGCAGCCCAGATTTAAATTTATACATCGACGCGCAAAGTTATCTGGTTTCAAAAATGGTCAGAGAAAACCCCAATTTAGGGGACTTGTCGTATGTCTTCTCAGGACACACCCAAGTAGGTGGGATAATGACGTCAACGGCCATCAACTTCTTCGTCGCGGGCCAACCTAACCTAATCAGTACAAAACACGCCCTCACATTTAATCAAGAAATTGGCGAATCGGAAGTGAGCTTAGCCGAGGGTCTAACCCCCGAGGGAGAACGGATTGATGCCTCCAACATGGTGGTAAACAAATTGTCAGATCGCTTATATCACATCGGCCAGAATGGCGGCTTTTCATTATTCGCCGATACTTCGATGGGAATTGTGGGCGCCGGTGGTTACCCGGGAATCGTCACCCGCTTAGAGAGATTTCAACAAGAAAGCGACAATTTTAAACCTTTGAGTTATCAGGTTGTTACACATCATCATTCTGATCACATTGGAGGCCTAGGTGAAGCCGTGGCCCTAGGCGCGAAATTGGTAACAGTGGATGAAAATGTCGAGACAATCAAAGACTCAATTGACCCGAGACCGAGTGACCATTCTTTTTATAAAACTAAATCAAGAACCACATTGGGCGACGGCCGCGATCGCGTAGAAATTTATCAAGTGTCAACCTCTCACGCGGCCAGCTTTTTGGTGACTTATGTACCGTCTGAAAAGACTATTTTCATTGCCGATCACTACGGTTCGCCATTTGCAAAAGGGTTGCCCACCGCAAATCAAAACGGTGTTGATATGTTTAATGAGTTAGAAAAATTAGACATTGATATCGACAAAATCACCACCGCACATAATGCTCGTGTCTTCACTATGAAAGAACTGCGCGATTCGGCGGCCGCTTACCAAGCCGTTGTTTGCAGTGGTAGTCGCCCGGTCTGCAGTTAGAGCCTCTAGGGGGCCATCTTCAATCACCTGCTGCAAAAAACCCAGTTTGGCGATTTAGGTGGCCTGTTTACGCCGACGGCAATTGATCGATTTCAGCGAAAATTGCCGCGGTTCCTTTTCGCTTAGCAAGTTCTTGTTGTTCCTCCAAAATCGCTCCTAAGGTTTCAAGTGTGGTCATCGGATTCGCCATCACGACTCGAAAAACAGAAACCACTTCACCCCCATATTTGTGCTGCGAGAATCTGGTTCTAGAAACAAAAGTTTTACCGGTAGCGCGTTGCTGTTTTTGCATCCGTTGATTAGCCCGGTCTAATATTTTATTGATCACTCTTTGCTCTTCAAACGACGATCTGTCCAGCTTGGCTTGTATCTCTGCTGGTACAAAACGATAATTTAAAATATTCAATTGAGGGTCGGTGATCAGTTCAAAATCGGCTTTTGCGTCAATCATTCGGGCAAAGGCTTTGGCTTTTTCAACATTTTGATCAATCAAAATTTGATAACCCTTTCGGCCAATAATATGAAAGGCTGCGTGCACCAGTAAGGCCATACCAGGGCGACTACCTTCGATGGAATATTGCCCTAAGTCTTTCGACCCTGCGCGCAATATATACTCGGCATGGTGTTCAACGGCGCCAATTGACGTTGGGTCTTTGAATACCACCATGCCAGCCCCCATGGGAACGTAGAGCTGTTTGTGCGCGTCAATGGTAACCGAATCAGCGAGTTCGATACCCTTGAGAATATGTTTGTGGGTATTCGACAACAGGGTTGGGCCACCCCAGGCAGCGTCCACGTGGAAATAGGTATTAAATTCTGTTGCGATGTGAGCCAACTCTTCTAAGGGATCAACCTGTCCAGTTTCGGTAGCCCCGGCAATTCCAACAATCGCGATAATACCAATATTATTAGCCTGAAGTTCTGCGCACTTGGCACGCATCTGCTCAGCATCAACTTTATGGTTTGCATCCGTTTTAATAGATATTACATTTTCACGACCAATACCCAATACATCGGCGGCTTTGCCAAGGGAATAATGACCACGTTCCGACACCACGATCGCGACATCCTCATAGGCCTTATGTCTAAGGGATCTGACTAAGCCTTCTTTGGCAATACCGCCAAAATCCGCTTCTGGGGGAAACATTTGGTTTCGAGCGACCCAAAGAGCCGAGATATTCGCTGTGGTGCCGCCAGAGCAAAATGTGCCCAGAGCACGTCGGCTATTGTGTAAGTTCTCATCGTAGAAGCCCTCCTCTCGTTCATACACCAAGCCATGAAGCATTCCGAGTACTTGTCGTTCCAATGGGGTAAATGCTTTGGAGGTTTCAATCTTTACCAAATTTTGATTCAGGGCCACCATAATGCGTGACAAGGGAAGCATAAAATAAGGTAACGGGGTGGCCATATGGCCGATAAAACCGGGCGCAGACGTGTGAACAGAGTGAGCGACTAATTTTTCCAGTACGAAGTCTGTGTATTCCGATACGAACTGGGGCACTTCTGGAATACTGGGGCTAGAGAAATCTTCTTCTATCGCAGTTAGAGAACGCTCTCTGGCGACGATTCGGTCACCTAAAAAACCCATCAAGTTGTCTGAAATCTCCTTATCAATTGCTCCTAAGGTACTATTTGGTGCTTCAGGAACAGTGAAAATACGATACAAATTTTCTAAGCTGGCGGTGGCCAAAGCATTAGAATCAAGTTCGCTATCGGGATTAAGCTGAGAAGATTTCAAAGGATAAACAAATCGGAAATGGAGCCTTATTATAGATGTTCACCATGAGAGCGACAATTACCTTAGAACCCTGTTTCTAGGCTTGGCATTGTAAAATTTGATTTCATCTAAATTTCGCTTGGCCTAGGTTTCTATTTGGCCAAGATTTGCATCTAAAACAACACCATTAATTACCGGTGTTTGGCTTGCAAACCATATGGTGTGGGCAATTTCACTTGGTTGCGCGAGACGACGGTGAGCAATCATCGACGTGATTTGTTGATAAAGTTCGGGGTTAGCTCCCAAGTGCTCACCTAACATTTCCGTTTCGGTAAACCCAGGACAAATCGCCGCTGTGTGAATCATCGAGCCGGCCAAGTCTTGACAGGTCGCTCTCATCTGACCAACTACGGCGTGTTTTGACACCACATACGAATGGGTATTAGCTACCGCCTTACGACCCAGTGTCGAACTGATATACACGATCGACGACCCTTTTTTCATCTTAGGAATAAGCAAAGTATTTAACTCAGCCGCCGCGACTACGTTCAATTGCAAAACGTTTCTCAGAGTATCGGCGTTAAGGTCATGTACCGATTCTTTTGTCATCATTGCTGCATTGTGTACCAAGACTAACTGTTCAGGCTCTCCAACCGCCTCAAGTAAATCATCGGATATATCGTCTGCCCAGCTATGGCTCAGTAAATTGGCACTAAGATTAACCACACCATTAATCTGGCAAGGCGAGCGTGATAGATTGATCACTCTAAACCCTTTAGTGGAAAAATGTTGCGCGGTTGCGAGCCCTATGCCTTTACTAGCTCCAGTTATCACAAGAATATTAGTCACGATTCATCTCCGAAGTGCCTGTCGAATGAGTTGTGTCAAGGTGCAAATAGGGGCGTAGTTTACTTACTAATAGGTAGATAATTGGGGTATCCGCCAGCGCCGATGCCATCTTGAACAAATAGTTACTCAGCATCAACCCTAATGCCACGGCGATTGTCATATCACCGGCCAATATCACGGCTCCAAACGTAACACTTATGACGGTCACTGAATCAACCGCCTGACTCAACAAGGTACTGCCGTTATTTCGTAGCCACAGATGTTTGCCATTGGTTTTATTCTTTATCCAGTGAAACACGTAAACGTCAACGTATTGCGCAAGAATGTAAGCGATCATTGAGGCAAACACAGCGCCAGTTGTGTTCGCATAAATCAAGCTGAACAGTTCTACCGACCCGCTTAGCGACGAACCGTTGGGCAAACCAACGTCACTGGCGAGTGAAAGAGTTTGCCAAGGTGGCTGCGTGCTTGGATCAATCGCGGGTAAGGCATTGGCCAACCACATCACGGCCAAAATAAACCCATTTAGCATCAAACCCACGGTCACCATAAAGTTGGCGCGAGCACGTCCGTAGAGTTCCGAGATTAGGTCAGTACATAAAAATGTGAGCGGATAGGCTAGCACGCCAACCGCTAATTGCATTGGGCCAAGCTGCACAAATCGTGTTATTCCGATAACATTTAATAAGGTCATGGCGCATAAGAAAAAGCCAGCCAATACTAAGAATACGCGCTCTCTGCGTTCTTGAATTACTGAGTTGGAATGGGCAAACTCACTCATTGTCGACTCCAGCGAGAGATACCCCACTGATTAGGCCCAGACGAGACTCGCATTTCGAAAGCATGAATTTTCAGTTCATCTAGAAATGCTCGATCTTTTATCATCTCGGATAAAAAGTATTGAGACAGCGATTCAATGGTCACATTTTTAACCGGCATCAAGATGGTGTCAGTCTTTAGCAGTGGTTGAGTAATGCCATCATGTTTAACAAAATAGAACTCCTCATCTTCAGTGATTTCCAGATGCGGAGACTGTGCTGCAATAAGCGTATACTCATCGTATTTAGAGCAAAGGTCTTTGAGTACCTTCTTATAAATAGCATAGTCGAAACACAGCCCGTCGTCACCAATCTCGCCGGTAATCTCTACGGCGATTCGCCAATTATGCCCATGTAAACGTTCGCGATTGTTTGCTGAAAAAATAGTAAAGTGGGCCGCCGAGAAATGTAAATAAGATTTTTCGATTTCAATTGAAGCAAGGCTTGGCATAATAAGAACGTCTATTAGTTTGTCTAATTTATGGGAAGGAAGTTAAGAGGCTATCACTTAGTCTAAAAAGAACCTAAATTTAAGTATTGCTGATAAAATTCTTAAGCCACTGAGCTTTACTACCTAGCACTGGTTTCGAGCACGTCAAACTCAACGGTCATGCCAGCTTCAAAACGCTGAAACGGCTCGCTGTCCATCGCGATATTAAATTTAACTCGATCTTCAAAGCGGCCTTTAGTAATACGCATTTTGATCAGCGACTCTGTGGCATTTTTCCAATCGGATACGAAGTCAACCGACGTGGCCCCGCACGATTGGTATTTACCAAAGCCGTTTTCATAAGTTTGTGTGTGGTTCGGATCTCGGAAATTTACCAACCCACATTCCAGATCACCTCTAATCGGCTCACCACGCCAACTCGACGCCATATTGCTTCCAACTAGCAGCGACCCTTTAGTAAATCGACGTAATTCATCAAGCCTCAATTTTCCATCAATAGACACCAACCCTCGTAATTCAAGTAGTGTAACGTCACTGGCTCTATTGTATTTTAGCTCGATTTTGCCACCACTACTCTCATCAATACGGTATTGATGGCGCCCAGCATTAGGGCCTGATTCAAAGGATATAAACACCGTGGGGGCATAGTTTATATCGACTAAAGCCGACTCTTGCGAAGATTGTTTTGCGTCATCACTGCACGCACTTAATACAAGAGCAACAAAGAGCGCGGCTCCCAAGTTCTGAGTTTGTGTTCGAATACGATGCAGCATATGAGCTTGTCCCCAACAATTTGGCAAATTATACATCACATAATAGCGAGATACTGTAGCTCGATACATTACCGAGAATAAATCATCAGAATCCGTTGACACTGAGCGCATTTAATTTCGCGCATATTGAAGTAAAATAAATCCCCCTTATTTCTAGAGCTTAGATTGTTTAATCGATAATAGTGCGTCGTTCGAGACCTACAACTCACCAAGCTCCTTATTGACCCTTTACAATCGATGGACTAGGTCCGTCGCTCAGCAATACAATACTGTTCACACACCGATTAAACCCCATTATGGCCAGAAAAAACTACTCAGTACTGCTACGTATAGGCAGTTTCTTACTCAATTATAAGGGTACGCTAGTGGCGGCTGGCTGTGCGCTGATATTTACAGCCGCGGTGACTTTAGCCATGGGGCAAGGAGTCAAAATACTAATTGACGACGGCTTTGTTGCCGGTTCTGTCGATCAGCTTAACAAGGCGGCTTTATTTATTATCGCCGTTGCCGTGTTGATGGCGATCGGTACTTACACGCGCTTTTACTTGGTGTCTTGGTTGGGCGAGCGAGTTTCAGCCGACGTTCGCCAAGCGGTCTTCGACCATTTGATTACCTTGCACCCAAGTTACTTCGAAGAAAACCGAAGTGGTGAGATAATGTCACGACTGACCACTGACACCACGCTGCTTCAAACGGTCATTGGATCTTCGGCATCAATGGCCTTGCGTTCATTTCTCACCTTCATTGGTGGCCTAATATTACTAGTCGTGACCAACTTAAAGTTGACCGCGTTTGTGCTTGCCGGTGTACCAATTGTACTGGTCCCAATCATTTTGTATGGCCGTCGAGTGAGATCCTTATCTCGCAAAAGCCAGGACACCATTGCTGATGTGGGCAGCCATGCTGGCGAAATTATTCAGCAAATTAAAACCGTTCAGAGTTATACCCAAGAAGCCAATGAACGTCAGGCGTTCAAAGGTCATGTCGAAGGCGCGTTTGAAGTCGCCCGACGACGCATTAAACAACGTGCGATGTTGATCGCGGTGGTTATCTCACTTATCTTCAGCGCCATCGCCGCTATGTTATGGGTGGGTGGCAATGATGTGATTAGTGGGGTTATGACTGGGGGAGAACTCGGCGCGTTTGTTTTTTACGCCATCGTTGTGGCTGGCTCGGTCGCGACCATTTCAGAAGTAATTGGAGAAGTCCAGCGTGCCGCCGGTGCTGCGGAGCGGCTACTGGAATTATTATCCATCGAGAGCGCAATTGAGCTCCCCGATTTTGCTAAGAGCGCAAGTGATGGCAATTCAAAAATGCAGTTTGAAAACGTCACCTTTAGTTACCCCTCAAGGCCAAATCAGGCCGCGTTAAAAGACCTAAATTTGGCAATACAAGAGGGCAAATCGTTGGCATTAGTGGGGCCCTCGGGCGCGGGCAAGTCAACCGTCTTCGAATTACTTCAACGGTTCTACGACCCTGACCAAGGCAACATCACTTTGGGTGGCACTAATATTAAAGAATTACTTCCGGTCGATTTACGCTCTCAGCTCGCGGTTGTCGCACAGCAGCCCAACCTGTTCAGTGGCGACGTTCTGCACAATATTCGATACGGTAAACCCGAAGCCAGCAAAGAAGAGGCGATCGCCGCCGCTAAAGCCGCTAATGCGCACGATTTTATCGAGAAATTACCGCAAGGCTATGAAAGCTACTTAGGCGAACAAGGCGTTCGTCTGTCAGGAGGTCAACGTCAACGGGTAGCGATCGCCAGAGCAATACTGAAAGATCCTAAGATACTATTACTTGATGAAGCCACCTCTGCCTTAGACGCCGAGAGCGAGCATCGTGTTCAACAAGCCTTAGAGAATCTAATGAAGGGCCGCACCACGGTAATCATAGCCCACCGTTTGGCGACCATTCGTAACGCTGATTCAATCGCCGTGCTCGAAGATGGTAAATTAGTTGCTCAAGGTAAACACGACCAATTACTCGAAACCTCACCGCTTTATAAGCGATTATCTGAGCTGCAATTTCAAGAACGCTCAAGCAAGCAATCGTTGTAGCGCGGCCGAGCTAGGGGCGTAAACAATACGCCGTCTCTAAGGCAATACTTTGAGGAATGGTTTTACCGTGACGTTCTGATAAACACCGTTTATAAAATACGGGTCCATGTTAGCCCAAGCTTGCGCATCTTCTAAAGTATCGAAATCTACCACCACTAAACTGCCGCTAAACCCCTCTTCGCCAGGCTCAGAAGTATCCTGCGCTGGGTGTGGCCCTGCTATCAATACACGGCCCTCGGCATTTAACTCTTTAAGTCGATCGAGATGAGCGGGGCGATGCACCTTTCTCAGTGGCAAACTGTTCTCAACATCTTGGCTAATCACGGCGTACCACATTAGTGCAGCATACCGGAGTTCACCGTTTGAGATTCTTCCACGCGTTCAATCTGAATATCACGATAGCGTTCGATCCCGGCCTCAACCATTGACTGAGCTATATCTATTTTATCCATTGGCATTAAGTCTTCGACTTGATCAGATATGGTAATAATCACCAATGGCTCATCAGGTCTGTCTGAATGACGCAAAGCGATGTCGCCGTTAGCGAGTTGTACTAGCTCAATTCTCGATTCGGATGGTGTGTCTGACATATCTCTTCTCTGTCTGCGATTTCGAAACCGTTTTCGTCACGCTCATAAGAAATGGTTTATAGTGTCTTACTCTAATAAAAACAAGCCGATAGAGTCACTAAAGTATGAAATTTTGGAAAAAGTGCGTTCTCGCACTGCTATTACTGATTGTAATTTTTATAATTTACATATTGCTCAACATTCGCAGCCTTGATATCGAGCAAGTGAGCGAGGATGTTCACGTAATTCGTGGAGTTGGGGGAAATACAGTGATTCTTGATACAGATGACGGCGCCGTGGTTGTCGATAGCATGACCTTTAAAATGCAGGGTTCATTGATCAGAGAGCAAGCGGAAAAATTGACCGGCAAAGAAGTGGTTATGTTGATCAACACACATTACCACCTTGATCATACTCACGGTAACCCAGGTTTTAAACCGGGAACACAGGTGGTCTCAACTGAACGTACCTTGTCGCACCTCAAAGCACTTGATGGAGAAAACTGGCAGGGTGATGCCGCTAAGCTATTGCCCAATGATACCTTTACAAACCGTCGACAATTTAAATTTGGAAACAAAATGGTGACGCTAATTCACCCTGGAAAAGGCCACACTGACGGTGATCTAATTGTGCTCTTTGAAGACGAAAAGATCGTCGTTATGGGTGATTTATTTTTTAACAAACACTATCCCAATATTGACCTTGAAGCTGGCGGCTCGGTTCAACAGTGGCCTTCGACACTAGATAACACGCTTAGCCTAGATTTTGATACAGTGATTCCAGGGCATGGCGAGACTTCAGATCGAGCAGGCTTGATTGGCTTTCAAAAAATGATGAGCCAACTTGCACAAATTGGTCGTTCGGCTGCTGCCACCAACCGGTCTCTAGACGACGTTTTAAAATCGCAAGACCTGACTGAGGATGCGGGCTATGAGCCAATCAAATTTGCTGGTTTTTCCTTAGGTTTGAATCGCGAATTTGTGTTACAACGTGCGTGGGAAGAGAGCACGGGGAACTTCGAGACTCTAAACTAGAGGCGTTTAAGGTGATTCTCATAATCACGTTGGCGTTTAACAAAAAATTCGAGATAACAAATAATGCTGGCTAGGTAGTGACCTGAATGAGTACTAGATTAAAAGCGGTTTTCTTCGACCTTGATGAAACCTTGATTGAAAATAAAATACCCGTACGTGATCTGTTCGCACGCATGTATTTTGATTTCGAAGAGCAATTAGGAGCCGAAAATAAAGACCTGTTTTTTAGCGCTCTCCGAGAAAATGCGGCGAACCTTTGGAACACCATGTTCACCACTGAAATTGCTCCTGAACAGCAATTTGTTGATTGTTTTGCTCACTGTGTAGAAGCCACAGGCATCGCTAGCAGCGTGGCCGCACAGTCGATCGGGCAAAACATGTTCGATCACTATGAAAGCCTAAGTTCCAATAATGTTGTGTTTCATGACGGCGCTGTTGAGCTGATGGGGGAGCTTACAAACCGAGGTATAATCACTGGGCTTATCACCAACGGCATGGAACAAATTCAACTAGGCAAGGTGCACGCACTCGACATACATAACAAAGTAGACCACGTAACAGTAAGCGCACAAGCAAGAGCACATAAACCTCACGCGCCGGTGTTCAACCTTGCTTTGCAGCGTGCGGGAGTCGCAGCTGAGCACGCTATTCAAGTTGGTGACCACGCGACAAATGACGTTGCAGGCGCGATCAGAGCAGGCTTAGGTGGCGTATACTACAATCCCAGACAACTACTCTTAGATGAGTCATTTGCGGAATTACCGGAACGACCCACCCACCATATACATCATCTTAGTGAAGTGTTGAATTTGATATAAAAACGCTTCGTATCTTATACATCGCCTAGGCTTACTCACGATGGCAAAGCGTAGGTACCGACCGCGTGTGCGATTGGCCGATCATCACCGTCGGAATATAAGGTGACTTCACCGATCACCAGCTTTCGCCCAACTTTCAGCAAATCGCATTCCGCGATAACGTCCACACCAGCCGCTGGCTTGCGTAGAAAGTTAAAATTTAAGTTGGTGGTAACCGCCAAGGCAACTAAACCAAGTTCTCCCATTATTGCAACGTACAGTGCCGTGTCTACTAGCGCCATCATAAACGGCCCTGACACCGTATTACCCGGGCGTAAATCAGACTCAACTGGGGTTCGGCGAATGCGTGCGCTTTGACTACCAACCGACTCAATCTGCAATGAGTGATGGGGAAACTCTTCGTCAAAGAAAGCCATTAATACGTCCTTAGTCACCTTTGACTTGCTCATACACTACCTCTGATTTGAAGGTAATTGAATAGCCTTCTAATAGTAAAATTCTTAACAAAAGCAGCAAACACCACGATAAACGAAATCAATATCGCCGCTTGCGCTGGAATAGCGACGCCAAACATCGGGTACACCATCAGCTGGATAATTACGGTGAGTATGTAGCCAGCAGAAACACTGACCACACTTTCAACCAAGCTCATTTTTCTTGATTGACCATTATTCATTTTCGTTGGATTCCGCTTCAGTTGGGTAGGCCTTAAATTTAATCGCCGACAAGCCAGTCAATAACCATTCCGGGCTTTCGTCGGTAAACAAGTTAGCCTGCGGATCGATCTCTGGCACCTCGTCCAGTGAACCCGCTGGAATCACCAAGCTGGTTTTACCTTTGTTGATATGCGGCAAACCTGAACCGCATAGAGAACAAAAGGTTTTAGAAAACGCTCTCGACGGGTGCTCAAAGTGGCGTACCAATTCTTCACCGCGCTCCCAGCAAATACTATCCACTGGCGCAATTAGATTGGCCGCGAAACTCGAACCGGTTACTTTTTGGCACTGCTGGCAATGGCAAAAATAAAATTGCGATACTTGCTCTGTGACGCGGTAGGCCACCCCACCGCAGAGACAGCTTCCGCTAAGTGTTTTAGATAATTTCATTATTTGCTTCGCTCATCAAGTAATCCTGTTACACCACTCAACCATTGGTCATCGGATTTAAAATGCTCATCGAAAACGGCTTCGATTTTTTCAACGTAGCTCTCTTTCGAAGCTTGGTTCTTATCATCAATCTTACTGATTGCTCTCAGCAAGCCCATCACCGAACGCGCTTTTTCAAGATTAAAAAACTCGAGGGAACCACTTAATATCTTATCAGGCTTATTAATAGCGTCACTGCCATCACCAAAAAGGTAAATGCTGGACATCAATAGATCAGATGCTTCTTTCTCAGTTTTATTGAACTCACTTTTAAACAAGGCAAGCAAGATGGCTTTTTCTTGCAAACTTAGATCACCGTCAATTTTAGCAGTAGTGGCTGCTAGCAAGGCAGCGACTTCAAGCGGGTCTGTTAAGGAAAAAATAGGGTTTCCTTCATATTGCTTTCGCCAAGCTCGGCGGCGCTGCCAAGCGAACGGGTTAAGCCAACCGATGTCTATCCCGGCATCATCAAGACGTTTTAACAAAACTAAAATTGTGACAACGGTTCCTAAAAAACCGAGAATAATGTGCATACTAAAATTCCATTTACTTTGTTGCTCATAATCTTATCATTGATCAGTCTCAAGATTGTTGTGCTTTTTTGAGCATCATAACTTGCCCTGCCAATAAGCGACGTCTACCCATTTATCGAACTTGTAACCCACCTCTTCAAAATGCGCGGCTTTTGTCATCCCAAACTTTTCATGCAATGCAATGCTGGCCTCATTTGGCAGCGAGATACCACCCAAAACAACGTGCACTGACTTTTGCTTGAGCAAGTTGAATAAGCGCGTATACAGTTCCGACCCAATGCCTTTGGCCGTCATTGAATGCGATAGGTAAACCGTCACCTCGACAGAATGCCGGTAAGCGCAACGCCCTTTCCACTTACTTGCATAAGCAAAGCCAATCACCGTGTCATCGTCTAAAGCGACTAACCAAGGTAATTCGGCAGCGAAAGTTTCATCAACCCGCTGCGCCATTTCTAAAGATGTTACTGGCTCTTCCTCAAAGGTGACAACCGTATTGAGGACGTAGTAATTATAAATTTCACTGAGCGCTTTAGCGTCATTAGTGTTGGCCATTCTAATCATGATAATTCCAGATTGTTTGAGATTTTACGTTTCTCGCCATCAAATCGACGGTAAAGAGATTGGTGAGCTTGTCGTGAAAATTCATCGTCACGAGTTTCATAGTTTTCTATCCAAGTAATAAGCATATCTAGATTTTGATCTTGCACTTCTTTACTCGAATACTTATGCGCTTCCCAAGGCCGACTACGCGCATCGTCGATGCATTGCTCGATTGAAATATCCATGAAGATCAACTCGTTCGCATGCCTGCTCGCCAACTCGAGAAGATCGGCATAACAACCTTCAATAACCCAAGCGTGGTGATCTCCACAAAAGGAATTGATCCGGCCATGTGACTTACTAATAGGCTGACGCAACGGCGGAGAAGTAGGCTGCCAAGCAATGGTGTCTAGGTCCAGATGAGCCAATCTATACTCGCTGGCCATGTGTTTAGCGAAGGTGGTTTTCCCTGAACCAGAATTTCCAAATATGAGAACTTTTTTCATACTTTCTTCTATGAATCTACTGTTAGATGTTCGGTGATCGCACGAATTCAGTCAGTATTTGCTTGGACTAAGCTTGAATTTTATCGACTCGAGCACAGGCCAATGAGCAGCGACTAGATTTGAAATCACCCTGTCGGCTATAAGTCATTAATCTTCAAATAATGTTCCCGTTTCTTGCAGCATCAACCCCTCGACCGGATTTAGATTGTACAGCGACAAGGTCTGCTACCTCGTGCGTTAAAACTCAAGATGGTGGCATCTCTAGTGAGAGTCATTCATCCGCTTTTCTTCTTCTGACCCAGGCTCTGGCATGACTACCCCGCCTTCGACAATCCAGTTCGATGGAACCCCAACTAGCGATATTCCCACCTCAGACGTCGACACATTCAGCGTTTTAGCAACGCTCATGTGTAATGCACTTTTCAATTTTGCAATGCCCTCTGGTGTGCGGTTTCCGCCGGTTCTGACACCGCCTGCAATGCTAATAATTTGCGGTTTAGGTAAGGAGTAATTATTTACAAATACAACATTGACGAACGCAGCAGGAGCGCCGGTTTCACTGCAATGCGCCTCTGTAATTGCCTTAGCCAGTTTTTGTTTTTGAACACTGTCCAGCGGTTTTATACATGCGAGATTGTAAAGTGGCATAGCGTTCCTCAAAGATTAGTTCTGATAAGCGCCAAGCCACTTTTCTTCTTTGAAGACGCAGCGTGGAGAATCGAGGAGAGGACAAATTTGTGTCTGCTTAGCCAACGTATTCGATTTCGGTTAGCCTTCATGTACTCTTTTAACTTAGCCGGGCCAATAAAGGTAACCATTGGCTTGTCGAATACAATCCCGAAGCCATCGGCGAATGATCGAGTAAAACTTAACATTGCCGCTTCACGTTCTCTCTGATTCAGCCCTTCTTCCACTTCGACTAGTGCTAAATATATGTCATTGGCCTCACCAGCAACCTAGCTTTGACCTTTGGGTAACAAAGACCAGAAAACATCGACGGTGTTACTCTCGGAAAATAACTCACAATAGGCGTTAATAAGTTGCGACTGAATATCCAATAGATCCTCTGTTGATTGCCTCTTCTCTGGCACCGTACAAATTATCTTGGGCATTTTAGACCTCAAACTCGGTTTTGTTACAACCATACACTAGATTCTAGAGCATAGCATTTTGATTTTGAGGAATGATCTGAGCTCATCGGAAAATCGTATCTTGATCATGAGCAATTGTGTACTCAGTGTAATTTAGACTCTTTCACTGTTTCGAAACCGTGAGCGAGCATATAGAGAATCTTCTATTGACAGTGCTGCTGGCCCATTGAATACTGGTTTGAACATTTTGTAAATGACTTAGCAATTTTTTAGCCTGTAAAACCGATCACGATACAAATGAACAAGGAAAACTATTTTAAGAAAATATTATTGTACTGCGTGATTGCTACTTTGTTTTTATCCACATCGAAAGCTATGTCTAAAACATTCAAGACCTCTGATAACGCAACACTCAACTATGAAGTAATGGGCGGCGGTTATCCTTTGCTTATGCTCCACAGCGGTATGATGTCTCGTGATGATATGAGAGTACAAATAGAGTATTTTTCGAAATACTATAAGGTGATCGCACTAGACGCGCGCGAACAGGGACGAAGCTCTGGTTCTTCAAAGCGAATCTCCTATGAACTAATGTCTAATGATGTCATCGAATTACTTAACCATTTAAGCGTTGAAAAGACCCATGTTTTTGGTCAAAGCGACGGTGGTATAACCGCGTTGCTTACAACGCACCGATATCCGAAGCGTATCAATAAGCTTATTATTCATGGAGCCGTATTTAGTTATAAAGCTTATCCCCCAGACGTAATTACAGAAATGAAAAATTATTCTTGGGAAGCTGGCAACCCCAAGCATAACGATCGAACTTTATTCCCTGGTATAGCAATAGACAGTTACCTACTTGGACACGACGATTTATCTGAATTTGAACAGCATTTACAAGAGATGGGGAGAATGTGGTCGAGCTCGCCAAATCTTACTATCGAAGACTTAAATCAAATTGTGATTCCCACCTTAATTGTTGTGGGTGATCATCATGATGTCTCGCTTCAACACACCGTTGAAATGCATGAAGCGCTCAGCGATAGTAAGCTTTTTGTTGTCCCAGGTGGTACTCATTATGTTCATCAAGAAAAACCTGAACTTCTCCATAAGGTGCTGCACGAGTTTTTGATTAGTGATGATATCGATTAATCTACCAATATCGCGAGGTTGCTTATTGTCACGATGATTTCCAGTCGAGCCCTTGGCACGCTTAGACATGCGTTCACTCGTTATTTATTAATACAGCGCAGTAAATCTACCGAGCAATTAGCCAACACCTAAACTAACACAGGTAAAAAGCTCTTCAAATTAACTGTCGTGAGCAGAGCTAATTCTGGTTTGTTTTTCTGTCGCCTGAGACTTCAGCACACCCAGCGAACACACCCGCCCGTTCAGACAAAATTTTGCATAACTCCAATGCTTCGTTACGGCGATCTATATTCTAAAGAATGTCAGCAAGCTTAGTTGTCGCCGTCGATGTATTCGGGGTTGAGATCAATGTAGATAATCACCCAAAGCGATTTGAGCGACACACGGTGCCATCAGCTTGTTATGCGGAATTTGAATGCTCATATAGGAATTCGATGAAAACAAATCGCTATATTTATGGGGAGTGGTTTTCAGCTACTGGTTATGAACGGGACGCCGATAAACCCGATATCGTGGCGTATTTTTCCATGCCGTATAGGCACTTTAGCGAAATGGATATACGTTGGTGGGTTCCCATCACCAAGCGCTAACAAGCCATTACTCGAGGACTCTAGCCCGCAAAACGTTCACCATACTGTTGTTATAATCGTCCACCTGATCTCGGATGTCATGATCGCTGATCGCTAACATTCTCATCGCCCAATAGAGGTGTCAGCGGCTTTGTTGTTTGCTATGGAGGTAACCGGGTTACCTTTTGACATTTGCACATTCCGCCGATCTAGCAGAGAATATTTATCACTCCCTAAAAAGAGACTACCCTTACTAATAAATTCGCGAAGAATTGCACTCAGGAACGTTTTAAAGCGATTAAAGGGCAAAATTAACGCGCATGCTAATTCAGCTTCAAGTTATGAACCTAGCATTTGCATTTATCAACTTAAATTCGGCATAACACTTAGGTTTATATTGAGGAACCCAAATGAAAAAATCTCGCAAACAATTCTCTTATATGGCGTTGGCAATCTCTTTAACGGGGCTAATGACGCAGCCAGCACTGGCTAAAAATGTGGATAATTCAGTTATCGATCAACAACGCGCTGCGCTAAAAACAAATACTGATAGTAAAGGATTTGGGCCCCAGTCGCCGCGAGATATCGACCAAAAAGAAGGTAGTAATTTACGTAAATTTGGTTTCGCACCAGACCGCACTGATATGAATTTGTGCAACATTCACTTTCATAAAAATGCCGAGCACAAAGGAGGAGAATTTACCACTTACGCAGGTAATGGCGATGGCAAAGGACACGACACCGGTTTTGTTTTCGATGGCAAATTAACTCAGGCTCAACTAAAGTCCGCTGCTGGCAAAATTTGTGCGGGCAAGAAAGACTCTTTGAAGTCGGGCGATACTATTGAAGTACATTGGGTGTACTCGTCAGCTCAAGTGAAGCCTGGCCCTACTCTAGGCGCCTGCTTAGCCGAAAGCACAATGAACCCTGGGCTAAGAGTGGAAGGCCAAGTATTCGCACTGGTCAATGACCCCAATGCATTGAATTTCGGCGAACTGGCAAGCATTAAGACGGTTAATGGTTATGCGCAAGCACCGAATATCCCGAGTGATACAGGCACACCGATTCGTTACTTGGGTTCGACTACTGGCCCTTCATACAATGAAACAGCGTCGCCATTGCAGGTTAGCTGGAGTGTGAGACCAAAGGTTGCAATGTTGGATATCGCCTCGGTTGGCGAATGGTGTAACGACAATGTATTTAATGAAGATCACGCCCACGGTGTACGCAATCTAGTAACAAACCCTGCTTTACTGTCTCAGATAAAGTAGAAAAACCAGTGCTGGTTCCGCGCTATGCACAAAAAAAATGCGAACCTGGCAGAGGGTCTTTGTCTATCTAGTAGTTTATTCGACGAAGACCTGAGGCTCTCTGTTTTCAGTTTGTACGCTTCAAGGGCCTTGCTTGTGGAGTATTAAACGTTAAAACGAAAATGCACCACGTCGCCGTCTTGCATGACGTAATCTTTGCCTTCTAATCGAAAACGGCCGGCTTCCTTCGCGCCTTGTTCTCCACCATACTGGTCGTAGTCGACGAACGCTGTGGTTTCGGAGCGAATAAAACCGCGTTCAAAATCGGTATGAATCACGCCAGCCGCTTGCGGGGCCGTATAACCTTTGCGAATGGTCCACGCACGTACCTCTGTCTTGCCCGCTGTGAAGTAGGTTTGCAAACCGAGTAATTCATAACCAGCACGAATCACTCGATTTAGTCCCGGTTCTTCCTGGCCAATTTCCGCTAAGAATTCCACTTTTTCTTCGTCATCTAATTCGGCTATTTCCGATTCAATCGACGCGCAAATCACCACAACACCGGCTCCTTCGGTTTGGGCAATGTCGTTAACCGTCTCTAAATGAGGGTTATTCTCAAACCCTTCTTCGTCTACATTGGCGATATACATCGTTGGTTTCGCCGTCATTAGACAGAGGTGTTTGATTTTATCGGAATCGTCTTTGTCTAAACCCATCGACCGGACTGGTTCGCCACTGTCGAGATGAGCGTGAATTTTTTCCAATAGCTCTTTTAGCTTAATTTGATCTTTGTCGCCCGATTTCGAACGCTTCGCAGCACGGTCTATGGCTTTCTCGACTGTTTCCATATCGGCCAAGCCCAATTCGGTGTGTATCACTTCTATATCTGACGCAGGGTCAACCTTGCCTGCTACGTGTATCACGTTCTCGTCATTGAAGCATCGAACCACATGAGCGATTGCGTCGACCTCGCGAATATTTGCCAAAAATTGGTTTCCCAATCCTTCGCCTTTTGACGCGCCTTCAACTAAACCAGCGATATCAACGAACTCCATGGTGGCTGGTATGGTTTTACTTGGCTCGGCGAGTTCGGTCAATCGTTGCAAACGAGAGTCCGGCACTTCAACCATGCCCACGTTGGGCTCGATAGTACAAAACGGATAGTTCTCGGCTTGAATGCCGGAATTGGTAAGTGCATTAAAAAGAGTGGATTTACCAACATTTGGTAAGCCGACGATGCCGCATTTAAATCCCATAATATGTACCCGAATTACTAGCGAGTCTTAGTCACTGACTTTGCTTAGATTAGTATGTAGTTCGTTCATCGCGCGAGGGTATTCACCTTGCACGATTAAGTCTATAACGCGCAGCGACTCAGCCACGGCATTATCTATATTTTGCTGATCGGCCTTGTTGGCGGGCTTCAACACATAAGAAGATACATCTCGCCCCACCCCAGGATGGCCGATCCCGATTCTTAAACGCGCAAAATCTCTGGTTGCACATTTTTGAATGATGTCTCGCAGACCATTGTTGCCACCGTGTCCACCGTTCAGTTTAAGTCTTGCAACGCCTGCGTCTAAATCCAACTCATCGTGTGCGATCAATACTTCCGACATTGCGATCTTATAGTATTGAGTAGCAGCGTTTACCGCTTGACCACTTAAGTTCATATATGTATCAGGCGCGAGCAGCCGCACTTCTTGCCCTGCAATCACTACTTTTGCACTTCGACCAAAACAATGCTTATCCGCTTTTAGGTCAAGGCCTAGCTGGCGACACAGTTCGTCTAAAAACAAAAACCCGGCATTGTGCCGGGTTTTCGCGTACTTCTCGCCCGGATTGCCGAGACCGACAATCAATTTCAATGGCGATTGACTCATAAAGCTTGCTGGCAAGAATTGCTCAGCACGGTTTACTCTTCAGATTCGCCTTCAGCAGCAGCGGCAGCCGAGGCTTCAGCCGCAGCAGCTTCTTCTTCAAGCGCTGCCGCACTTGGGCCTTTCAATGCCAATACTGAAGCAACCGGAAGCTCCATATCGTCTTCTGAGTAGCTGGCAGAAAGCTCAACGTCTTTCGGTAATGCCACGTCAGAAAGATGAACAGAATCGCCAGTTGAAAGCGCTGACACGTCCACTTCAATGTACTCGGGCAAATTAACCCCTAAACACGTCACATCAACTGACGTCATATTGTGAGTCATTACGCCATTTTCGACTTTAACGCCCGGCGCGTCTTCTTCACCTTTGAAGTGCAAAGGAACCGTCATTGTGATGGTGTCTTTGCGGCTAACACGTTGA
>CAYQVT010000013.1:0-31080 GCA_964420885.1 uncultured Gammaproteobacteria bacterium | reverse complement strand
TGCCGTTTATGCCACTCAAAAATACGTAGACTGGCTGCGAAAATACGCGCCACCAGAAGCTCAAGGAATGACCTTTGGTGAAGCGGGGCCGGTGCCTGGCCAAGGCAATGTCGCGCAGCAAATATTTTGGTACACGGCGTTTACGGCAGCGCTGACCGAAGAGGGCTTGCCTGTCGTCAATGATGATGGAACACCGAAATGGCGAATGGCGCCGTCACCAAGAGGTCCGTACTGGCAAGAAGGTATGAAGCTTGGTTATCAAGACGCGGGATCGTGGACATTTTTGAAGTCCACACCAGAGAAAAGAAGATTAGCCGCATGGTTGTACGCTCAGTTTACCGTTTCAAAAACAGTATCGCTGAAGAAAACACTGGTAGGTCTCACTCCAATTAGGGAATCGGATATCAATTCACAAGCAATGACCGATGTGGCTCCTAAATTGGGAGGTTTAGTCGAGTTCTATCGCAGCCCAGCTCGCCTACAATGGTCTCCAACCGGAACAAACGTACCGGATTACCCAAAGTTAGCGCAACTATGGTGGCAGTACGTTGCCGAAGTCGCGAGTGGGGAATCTACCGCTCAGCAAGCCCTAGACGGTCTCGCAAGAGCTCAAGACAAGGTTTTGGCGCGCCTGGAACGAGCTAATGTGCAGGACGAGTGTGGCCCAAAATTGAATCAACCTCGCGATGCAACTTATTGGTTAAATCAACCGGGGGCGCCTAAAGCTAAGTTAAAGAACGAAAAGCCAGCGGGGAAAACCATTGCGTATGAAACCCTTTTACAGCAATGGAAGCGGTAACGCCGATTAAATAATTTCCAGAATGGTGTTCAAATAAACGCTGTAAGTTGTTGTTAAATAGATATTATTAATTTATTTCTTCTCTGCATGTTGGAATAAACTGAGGTTTGATGGGTTTGTGTACAGTCTATCGACGCCATTTAGCCCAAGGTTGCATGGTGTCACGACAAGTATCGAGCCTATTAGATTTTATTTCGTCGCTGCAAAAATTATCGGGTAAAGTATGGCAATGAAACTCAGCTTCTACCGCATCGCTCAATGGTCGATATTTCCGTTTGCCTTGCTAGCCACGCCAACGCTTATTTATCTATTGATTGAGGCCGAGGTCTCGGTGAGCGTGGCGACTTACAATGTTGTGGTAGCACTCGGCTTGCTATTTTGGGTTGCAGAATGGGCGATGCCTTATCGAGAACAATGGAATCAAACTCAAGGTGACGTAGCCAACGATATAATCAGTGGTACGGTTGCCTACATCATCCTTCCGATTTTTTTGAAGCCCATTTTCATTGCCTTCCTTGCGGGTGCAACGGTGTGGCTCGCAAGTCAAGCCGGTGGTTCTCTATGGCCGAGTCATTGGCCGATTGTATTTCAATTAGTTCTAATGCTTTTACTCGGTGATGCTGGCCGTTATTGGGGGCATCGATTAGCACATGAAGTCCCTTTTTTATGGAGGTTTCACGCCGTTCACCATTCAGCTACTCGGCTATGGTGGTGGAATGCCACTCGGCAGCACCCCATTGATAAAACCTGGTTTACCTTTACCGAAATGTTATTTCCGGTTCTGCTCGGAGCCGACGGTGTGGTGTTGTCAATGTATTTAGGTGTCACCGCGGTGTGCGGTTATTCGCAGCATTGTAATATCGATTTAAAGTTAGGGCCTCTTTATTGGATTTTTAACGTTGTTGATCTCCATCGTTGGCATCATTCGAAGGAGGTTGCACAATCAGATAACAATTATGGAAACAATTTGATCGTTTATGATCGTTTATTTGGAACCTATTATCACCCAGAGCGGCAGGGCACACCTAATGCATCAGTCGGAGATATAGGTTTATTAAACCCGAACTATCCTAAAAATTATATCGGTCAATTAAAGGCACCTTTTATTAAAGGATTGGACAAAGCGCAGTCGTCGAAGTAGCCTGCCTTAGACTTACTATTTAAATCAGTAGCTGCACCGTATTCAAGATTAAAATAGGTCTAGAAATGCCCCGGCGATAGGCTCGAGGCTTTATTTCTGGCATTCTTAATAAGATAAAATGTTTGTTTGGGCATGCATCGAGTCACTCAAGACTCAGTGTACATTGGGGTAAATGTTAATGATAAAGAAAAAAATATGTTTAATTGGCATGTGGGGCGTGGGCAAAACCAGTTTGGTACAACAGTTTGTTAACAATATTTACGACGAAAAGTACCATTCGACCCTCGGAGTAAAGGTTGATACCAAGAGTGTTCAACTCGAAGACAATGATGTAAAACTAATGATTTGGGATATTGCTGGCGCCGAAGACAAGTTTTCAATGCCGATGCACTATGTGAAAGGTGCTGCCGGTTACATGTTGGTTATTGATGGCACTCGACCAGAAACTTTAACCCGTGCGGTCGATTTGGCTGACCGTATTCGAGAGGAGATTGGCGATATTCCGTTTGTTGTTATCGTCAATAAATCCGATCTTGATTGGAAGATGTCTGAAGACGATATAAACTCAAATCTGTCTAAGTTTGATCAGAATTGGTTTAGCGGCAGCGCTAAGACCGGTGAGAATGTAGAGCTCGCATTCCACGATCTTTCCAAGAAATTAATTTAGATTATAATTTTAAGTCATTGTTATTTTATGAAATTATAGATCAATAATCGTCTCTGATCTGGCAAACTCAAATTTTCTACCCATTTGTTCGCTCTTACGTTCGAGCGTTTCATCAATGAAATTTCGCTCGTTCCAGGTTCTGTTTGGGTCATGGTGACCAATATACGTTTGTTTGATATTGCATTGGTTTGCCATATCAATGACATCTTCGATACAGCTGTGCCCCCAATCTAATCTGGAAACGCCAAAATCTGAGCCAATTCCGGTGTGACCGTCGTACTCAATTTGTAAGAATTGACCATCTCGATACATCACGTCAGCGTCTTGCGCGAATTTTTTTAGTCGATCCTCAGCCTCTAAACTGGCAATTTGTAGCGGGTCATTGGGGTCGTCCCCACGCCTCAATTCGTGATCTGTGCAGAATATAAACACTTTACCATTGTGTTCAACTCGATAAGCGAGACAGGGGTCTGGATGAAATACTTCAAAGGCTTGTATCTTAGTTTTGCCTACGATGATGGGTTGATTTATATCATGATAGCTCCCAACCATTGGGTCTGGAATATCCGGTATAGGGTCGCGTTTCAAGTTTCGGATTTCAATCGAGTCAAAAGATGCAGGCATTAGTTCATAATTTAGAGGCGTTTGTATTCCCGCGACGGTCATATCAATATCGTGCGAAAAAATGCCCAGATTTTGATCAAAGGCTTGAATGTATTCGTGATTAGAGTAGACGTGTATTTTGTTTCTGGGGTCAAAGCAAACCGCTGCTTGATCAAAACCTTCGGTGTGGTCAAAGTGTGCATGAGTACCAAAGATAAACAGCTCTCTATCGTCTCGGTTGCCCCATTTTTTCACAATATCGTTAGCACAAATTCGAAACCCACTACCACAATCAAAAACTAGATCGTGTCCGTCTGAGGTCTCGATTCTAAAACAAGTAGTCCAGCCGCCATAAACCCTCGGTTCTTCAAGCGAGAATTTTTTTCTATAGCGAGCTAAGGTTTCTCTACTTATCGGGCCTCCGATAATGTCTTCTACCGACGTATCGAGCTTGTTATCTGAATTAGTCTTATCTTTGACATCTTCAAATATTTGGATTAGTAGATTGAGGTCAGAAAACTCTTGAGTTTCCATGCGCTCGGCTTTAGCGGGAAATATCGACCCGCTTCCTTGAACCCCGTAGAAGTGTATTCTAAGATTTTCTATATCAGACATATAACGTTCCCCCGAAACGCAAAGTATATGTTTGTTTTGATAAAAAAACGAGTTTTGAGCCTCGGATCGGGATTTTGTCCTAGAGTTAGATATCGGCTCGGTTAGGATCTCACATCAAACTTGGAAGAAGTAATACCAAGGCCGGAAAGTAGGTGACTATAAGTAACGCGACCAACAGTGCGATGATAAACGGCCATATTTCCCGAACAAAGGAGGCTAATGGAACCTTAGCAACCGAACAGGTTGTGAACATCATTGAGCCAAATGGTGGGGTTACGCCGCCAATCATGATGTTGACAATCATGATCATTCCGAAGTGAATGGGGTCTATTCCAAGCTGTACGGCCACTGGCACAAGCAGAGGAGCGATAATGATCAGCGCTGCGCCACCTTCAATGAACATACCGATAGCTAACAAAAACACATTTACGATCCCTAGCATCACGTATTTATTGGAGGTTAACTCGAGTAAATAGGCCGTTAGCTCTTGCGGAATGCGTTCCCAATTTAGGTAATACCCAAATACCGACGCCGACACGATTATTAATACCACCGTTCCGGTCCCATAAATGGTGTCTAGTAAAATGGGTTTTATATGACTCACATCGAGTTCACGGTAGACAAATAGCCCAATTAACACTGATGCAAGTACCGCCATGGCGCCCGCCTCAGTGGGCGTAAATAATCCGAATCTCAGGCCGAGTATGATGCCAAATGGCAGTGATAAGGCCCAAACCGACTCTTTCAATTGCAGGCTCACTTCGCCAGCCGTGGCTCGTTTGTCTCTCGACGGTTTGTACTCACGTTTTCTCGAAATTAAGGTCACGGTAAACATAAGCGCCGCGGCCATAAGCAAGCCTGGTACGTAGCCGGCTACAAAAATTTTCACTACCGACACTTGTGCGATCAGCGCGTAGATAATCATAACGATACCCGGAGGAATAACTGGGGATATCGCTGACGACGCTGCGGTGATCGCGGCTGAGAACTCACGACTATAGCCGCGCTTCTCCATTTGAGGCACCAGTATCTTACTTTGCATGGCCGCATCTGCGTTTGCAGAACCTGAAATACCGCCCATAAATGTACTTAGAACAACGTTGACTTGCGCCATACCTCCGATAAGGTGGCCAGTTAAAACCTCCGCCATTTTCATCAGGCGACTGCTGATTCCTGAGTAATTCATCACAGACCCTGCCATCACGAAGAATGGAATCGCTAGCAATGGAAAAGAGGCCGCTGAAGTAATAAATTTCTGCAACACTAAGTCGGGCGGCATCCCTGCATCAAAAAAAGTAAAGTAGAAAATTGACGCGCCCAGCAATGCATAAGCAATGGGAATGCCGGTAAAGTAAAGCAAAAAGACTACTAATATTGGCCAGTAAACCATTAGCTTGCCTCCTTACTGAAATAGGTATCAATGTCGCGATATAAAAATCGTAGTGTATGCAAGGTAATCAATCCGAAACCAACAATTAGCGCAGAGTTAATCACGGCTGAGCTAATCCCCAGCACGGCGGTTGGTTTAACCCAAGCAATTTTGGTGAAAACGATGGCCATGTAAAAAATATAACCGTTTAATGCGAGTAACACTAAACTGACAAGGAAGCGAATTAATTTTTCTACCTTGGGTGGGGTTTTGTTAATTAAAACGTCAACTCCCATATCCATTTTGCGTTTATAGGTAGCGCTGGCGCCAACAAATACACACCATACAAAACATATCGTGGCCACTTCTTCTGCCCAGAATATTGAATAACTAAATAGATAGCGCAAAAACACATTCACAATGACTAAGGTAATCATCGTGACTAGGAATGCAGCACATAGTATCTCTTCAAAATTTCTAAAGAAGGCTTTGATCGCTGGGTTCATTTCGCTAGCCTCGCACGAATCTGTTTGAGTTCGTTTTGAATTTGCTGGTACATCTCTATCGTCACTCCGGGTAGTTTGCCGTCGTATAGTGAAAGCGTGCGCTCTTCAAATGCAGCCCGATTTATTTGATTGAACTTCACGCCTTGAGCTTCTAGATCCTTAATTACCTGAGCGTGTTTCCCTTTCAGTGTTTTGATCATATGTTCTGCTTCAGAGGCGAATTCATGTTCAATGATGCGTTGGTATTTTTCTGGAATTCTAGCCCAAACATCAGTGGAAATATAAACTCCGCAGGTTCCTAAGAAATGATTGGTGAAGGCTACATGTTTTTTGCCCGTTTCGTAAACTTTAGTGCCAAGGTTAGTGAACTCAGACCCTTCAAGCCCATCTACAACCCCCTGTTGTAAAGCGCTAAAGGTTTCACCCCAAGGTAGCGGTGTGGCGGTCGCGCCCATGGCATTCAGGGTCTTAATAAATAACTTACTTCCGGGGGTCCTGAGTTTTACGCCTTTAAGATCGTCAGGGGTTTGGATAACCTTATCGGTGATTAAGTTACGAAAGCCGAAAATGTATTCGAGAGAAAGCACTTTAATGCCTTTGTCTTCGATCTTCTTCAGCCAACCTTGAACTAAAGGCGTTTTTGTCAACTCTCTGTATTCGTCGAAGTTGTTATATAGCATAGGGCCGACTAACGCCGTGAACTCGGGAACGTAGTCACCGATGTAGGACGGGTCTTCCACTGAAATAAAATGTGCCCCGCGTACGACCATTTCCACGCCATCCTTATACGTAGCAATTTGACCGCCGGGGTAGGTTAGGACCCTCACCACGCCGTTTGTTTTCTCAGTGATACGCTTCGCCACTAACTCAATCGACTGCGCTAACTCCTCGTTTACGTTAAACACGTGGCTTAAGCGAAGGGTGATTTCAAATTCATCGCCCACTTTTTCTTTCTGGCAGCCGCTAAGGCCAGCGAGACATAGTGAAAGAACCAAAAGAGATTTCAATATTGATATTTTTTGCATGCGTTACTGTACTGCCAAACGGATGATAAACACTAGTAAATTAGGAAAAACCACTTACTTAATTGAGTCACCACAATGGTCTGGCTAGAGATGCATAATTTAGAGCGGCTTTTATGACCCAAAAGCGTTTATGATAACCAATCTATTTGACGGCGTTTTCCTCGGTTTTTTACTTATCGATGGACAGCTCCACCACTTCTTTCTTTGCCGCAATTCTAACAGTCATTAAAATTTCTGATTGGCTAATATCACTTAGGTAATTAACATCTTCACTGACGCGAGCGATTATTTTAAAGGCCTGGGTACTGAGATCATATGACCAAAGTTGATCGCTTTCGTTGATTGAGTAGATCACATTCTTATCAATTTCAAATATTTTGGATCTGCCACCGTGTCCATTCAACTCGCTAATGAGTTGATCCTCTGCTGGACCTGGTCTCCAAAACTGACCCAAATGATCTTTATATATTATTTCCCCCGTTTCAGTCTTACGAGCCCAAACAACTTTTTTGTCGTTTATCTTTCTAATTGTTGAAGTATCTAAATCAATTTCAGCAAAACGCACCACACCTTTAATGCGGACACTCGAAAGTGCCGTGTTTTTGTCGCTGTCCCAGTCGAAAATTGTGACAACTGGGTGCTCTAATATGAGGGAATTCTCACGCCCATCTAAATCTATCTGTTTAAGCTTCCGGTTTACGTTGACTAGTAAACTATTACCATCCTTGGCCCACTCGATACCTCGGATAAAGCTATCGATCGAAAATTGGGTAAGCTGTCGTGAGTTTTCACCGTCGTGTATCCATATCTGTTCATCTCCACTACGCTCCGACCAGTACGCGATAAAGTTACCACCAGGCTGAAAAAGGGCGTGATTTTCGCCCCGGTTTGAGCGTTCAAAACTCTCATAAGAGAATGATCGTTTGTCTAACTGTTGTGGCGGGTCGATTGGTTCGGACAAATCATTGCGTTGTAATCGAACAATGTCGCTATCGTAAGGCCCCTTAATCAGGACCATTCTAGAGCCCTCTGGGTGAAACTCGGGCTGTGTTATACGATCGGCAAACGGTTGCCCAATTCTATTGGTCTTGCCATCGTAGGAGAGGGTGAAAAGTCGCCGACCAGTACTAAAAATAAGCTGTTTGTTGTGTGGATCAAACGTAGGGCGGACATAATGAAACTGGGGCAAATCCCGATCGCGCTGTATAGCACTACTGGAGATGATGCGCCCACCTGGTTCAAGTATTTCTATATAGTCTTTTCCGTCCTCATGAATACTAATTACCGCGATAAGGTCGTCTTTGGGTGAATACGCAAAGTCGACAATATTGCCGCCGATCACCTCGTAGACATCTTGACTCTTATTTTCAGAAATCGAATAGGTGATTAATTTCCAACGATCAGATTCTTGTTGAAGTAAAGCAATTCTATTGTCGTTCAACCAGATTGGCTTTTTAACCTTGGAGTTACGGCATTGTAGAATGACTCGAGGTTGTTGGGGTTGTTGAAGTGCTTGGTCAAAATCCAAACTCATCAAGTCATAACACTGCCTCTGATTAGTCGGTTCGCTGCAGGCACTGGTGGCTAGAAAAACCAGTTTTTTACCGTCTGTAGAAAAGCTATGCCTACCATAGGCTGCCCACTCTTTGGTTAATTGAGTTTCTTCCTGCGTGATCGAATTCTTAGCCCATAGTTTGTTACCGCACTGCTTATCTAGATAGCGGTGAAAAACGATGTATTTTCCGTCCGGCGAATAACTGGCATCGAATTCTTTGTCATCCGTTGCGGTAAGCGGTCTTACATTGCCTAACTGCAAGGGCACTTTTTCCTCGTTTACAAAATTTGCATACCCCAAAATGCCCATCAATATGATGCTAACGACACATATCAGCAACCACTTAGGAAATGATATACGACGCTTAGTAAGTGATTCCTCTTGGCCCACCTCGTTGTCATTCAGTGTGGAATCAGAAGCGGGCCTTACTTGAGTCGCGTAAAGCTCAGGCTGATTGTGCCAGCGTACATCGCTTTCAAGACTATAGCCCCGCTTGGCATGCGTCTTAATATAAATCTGTTCCTTGCCATCATCACCCAATGCTTTGCGTAATTGCGCAATGCTTCGTTGTAAGGTATTTGGCGATACCACCGTGCCTTTCCAAACATGGGATAACAAAGCGTCATGGCTTACCACTACCCCTTGGTTTTCGGCCAAATAAGTGAGAACGGCTAAGGCCTTTGGAGCAAGGATTTGAGAGCGTTTATTTAGTGTTATTTGGTTTCTGGATAAGTCGATAAAAAAACCACCGATCCAGTATTGGTTTGCCATATTAACCTGATCAGAATGAAAGTGTGTGTTCTAAAAAAGAGTCTAAACGAATTAAATGAAGGTAGCAAAAAGATATTTATAGTTTGATGGAAGCTACATAAATGTTTGATATATATAAATATTATAATAATTTATTGAAGAATCAGCTAGAAATCATTAGAACGTCAGGTTTTTTTTCTTTATTCAATTTAGAGTTAGTTTTCAACACAAAATTTAAACAAGTCTCGGTCAAAAACGGGGCATATTTTAAATACCCATCAGTTTATGATTAATCGAAAAGACCTGAATTTATCGATCGCTCATTTTGAGATTGAAGGTAGTCATAGAACGGCCTTTTCATTGACCGCAATTCGTGGTGTTACTTGCTTATCAAGCTTATACAATCTGGAGAGTCAAAAATGAAGATGATTACGTTATTAATTATGTTGTCGTTGGCTGGGCTACTAGTAATCGATAATACTCGGGCTAACGATGAATTTCCGACTTTGACGGGCCCCTATATGGGACAAAAGACGCCAGGGCTGGTAGCAGAGCCGTTTGCGCCAGGCATTATTTCGCGCGAAGGTTGGGAGCTAGAAGGCAGTTTCGCTCCTGGTATGAAAGAGTTTTACTACACAACAAACGATGGTGAAGGCACCCGACCAATGGTGCTAGGTTTTCGTCAAGAAAACAATGTTTGGCGCAAATACATCGAGTTTCCGCGTAAAGGTGAGGTCGCAATATCGCCCGATGGTATGCGAATGCACATGGCCAAAGGCTATAAAGATCGCGTTGGTGATGGTTGGTCAAAACGTAAGAGTCTTGGGCCCATGTTTGATCGCGATGATTGGGGCATTATGCGCTTATCAGCCTCTTCGAAGGGAACCTACGTGTTCGATGACTATAAAAGTAAGGACGTTATTCGAATTTCGCGGATTGAAGGCTCTGAGAGGCAAGCTCCGGTAAAGTTGGGGCCGGAGATAAATTCTGGGGAGTGGACAGCGCATCCTTTTATCGCACCGGATGAAAGCTATCTGATTTGGGACAGTGAACGTGAGGACGGTTTTGGTGACTCGGACTTATATATCAGCTTTAAGCAAGCGAATGGATCGTGGGGCCCGGCAATAAATATGGGCGAGCAGGTCAATTCACCTGGATGGGATGCTTATGCGAGCGTCACACCCGACGGAAAATTCATACTGTTTAATCGAGGTATCGATAACGAGAACAAGAATGTTGATATATATTGGGTAGATGCGGGAATTATCGATGCGCTAAGACCAAAGTAAGTTAGCGTAGATCAGGTGGCGTTGAGTGAAGTGAATCAAATTAAGGTTTCGAAACACCAACTTCATCGCCCAGATGTAAATACGTTTCAATACCTTTTTTGGTATTGCTAAGAATATCTTCAGAAGGCGCCCATTTACCTTTTTCTCCGAGCAAAATTACGGTCGACCCGCCAAAAAGGAAATACCCTTTTTCATCACCGCAGTTGTGCGGTGTGGATTCATCGTGGCTTTGTACGATTTTACCAACCATCGCCGCGCCAACTTCGATATAGGCTAGTTTTCCAAAGCGTTCGGTCTCCAAAATGGACGCTCTTCGCTCATTGATAATGAAGATTTCAGGTTTCGCTGCAAGTGCCAGCGGGTTGACCGAATGGTAACGGCCCTTAATCGGAAAACTGTCTAAGGTTTCACCTGCAAGAGGATAATGATATCGATGGTAGTCAACGGGGCAAAGGCGGGCGACTAATAGGGGGCCGCCCTCAAAAGCGCTTGACCATTTGGAATCTCCCAGTAAATCTTTAGCGCCGAGCAGTTTCCCCTTTACTGGGATTTCGACATCAGTGTTTATTTCTGAATGGCCAAAATAGCGTGCTTCGCAAAACGCAGGCATTTTTTGCTCGTCGCTAATAAAAGAGCGTTGATTGTCTTCAAACTCGCGGATAAAAAATTCATTGAAGTTTTTGTACGAGCGTTCTTTGTTTGTGTTCGAGACTGACCCCGGTTTATAGATCGACAAATCAATATCAAATTTTTTAACAAAGGGAGGGACTTTATTACCAGTGACGGCCCAATCTTGGTACCAGCCATATAGCTGACTCATCGGCTTTGATGCAACAATGGGTGCAAACAATTTGCCTATTGAGTTGTCGTAAATAAACTTGATCGCGTTGTCACCATAAACCAGCTCTGTTTCGATGGTTTGAGTTGCTCTATTAAAATAGGTGATTTCCTTACCGGACATGAGGGTATTTATCAATGGACGTTGATTTGGGTCGCGATTATATAGTGATAACACGCGATTCGGTAGAACGATAGAAGCAGATTCTCGCATAACAGCGGCGCTGGCTACACACAAACCAACGAAATCCCGTTGTATTAACTGCGCGTTGTTTTTAACGAGATTACAGAAACCATTGTTTTATAGCCTAAAGCTCTCTAGAGTTAGGCTCTCGTCATAGGAGGCCGATGTTTGACTAATTTATTTGGGGAGCTAAAACGCCGAAATATATTTCGCGTGGCTGGCGCCTATGCCGTCATAGGATGGCTGTTGGCGCAAATGGGGTCGGTGTTAGAAAGTATGATGAGTATACCATCTTGGTTTAACACCAATGCATTGACAGACCGAAAGTCAACGGCGCTTCTCTTCTTTGATTCCATTTTTGAACCACTAGAACAACTCACCGGCTATCAGGCGTTTCGTGCCCGTATGTTGGGTTTGGTTTTACGCGACCGAGCGCGAGTTCAGGCCCAACACGATAATCCGTCGGCTATTTGGTGGAGTCCAGATGATTTGCCAGAGGGCAATAAGTAATGCTGCTACGTTCGATTTCAAAACACCTTAAAGACCAGAATTGGTTTGCCGTCGTACTTGATTTTACTATCGTAGTCGTAGGCATTCTGATTGCCTTCCAGATTACTAATTGGAGTGAGAAACGTGAGACTCGCGAGCGTGAACGGCAAATTATCGATCGCTTGTACACCGACTTTGATGTACTGAGCATTGATACTCAATCGCGTATTGATTTTCTGAACTCAATTAAAGATCAAATTGATGAATTTAAGCAGTCAATCATTGACTACCCAGAAAACGCCGATTTGCAGCTCATGACCGATTTTTTTCAAACTTCATTTAGCCTGCCTGATTATGCTGATCAATCAGACACATACGAACAACTGGTTGCCAGTGGTGACATGAGCTTATTGAGCAATGACTCCTTACGGGTCGAGCTCGTTAAACATGCGACCTTAACGGCTTATTTTGAACACCAGGCTCTGGCGGTAAGAGAATGGTCACGACCTTATTTCACATCGCTGGTTCGATTGGGAGAACTGATCGAAGTTATGCCAATCGATTAAGCGGTTTCAAAGGCTGGATCCAAGGCTGATTTGATTGTCGCGGTTGGCATGTATAGAGGCGTATTTAACGGGCATTTATCTGGACACACGACTCATTTAGAAAGCATCATTAATTTGCGAAGCATGTTGCAAAAGGAACAAGAAAAATGATCCTACGCCGACTTACCCAACATCTTAAAGAACAGAACTGGTTTGCTGTTGCGTTAGACTTTATGATTGTAGTTGCTGGCATTTGGGTGGCGTTGCTGGTTGGAGAATGGAGAAGCGACCTGCAAAAGCACAATGAATTGGCGAAGGCTGAACGAGCCATCAACGACGAGATAATGCGAGTCTACTATTATGCCTACGAGCGACTGGCTGTTGCGCCCTGTCGCAAAGCTCGGTATCGCTTGCTTGGCGCTAAATTACTTGATAAAGCGCAGCCGTGGCTGGGTGAGCCAAGCGCTTACGGGGGATGGCACTCTTACCAAACATAGAGTTTTCACACCGACATGATGATCACCAAGTCGACCTTGGTTGTATCTAGAATGGGACACCGCATTGAGTAAAGGCACTCTGAATACTATGAATGCGGATCGCCGAGGTTTTCTTAGCGCTCATTATGGCATCGTGAAGGAGGTTGAGAGTATGCAGACCGAGATTTATAAACTAGAGGCAGTTTACAGGCCTTGATTCATCCGCTTGATATTCAATTTAGTGATCGACTTAGATATTACGACACACTCGCCCAAGTGGATGCAATAACAGCAGCATTAGAGTTGAATGCTGAACAGCTGATTGAAAATGTAGAAGCCAATCATTTATTGACCCTAAGCAAGCAACAGTTGTATGAGGCGCAGAAATGGGAAGCGGATCGAAACGTGGCGAGAGCTCAAATATATGGTGACTGCGCGATTCAAACCCAGATACCGCTCTTTCAGGTTGAATCCGACAAACAGGAGGAGGGCTGATGTTAACGCGCAGTATTACCGAGTACGTTAAAACATAAAATTGAACAGCCATTTTTATCGATTCCCTGATAGTGTTTTTGTCGGCATGCGATCTCTTAGAATTGACTTGTATGAAAAGCTGGATAAAGGGTTGGGTATTCCACATTAAGATCAATCGCTCTATAGATTCACTGTATTATTAATCGCATCTTCAATATTTTGGATTTACAACCTTGCTACCTGTAAGTGCGGTCTATTCAACCCTGGTTGAAACTCTAAAGAACCATCCAATGACTTTATTGCAAGCGCCTCCCGGTGCTGGCAAGTCTACTTGGCTGCCGTTGCAGTTGATTCGTGATGGTCACTTTCAACACATTGTTATGTTGGAACCAAGGCGCCTTGCTGCGCGCAACATCGCGCACTATCTAGCCTCGTTGCAGAATGAGAACCTGGGCGAGAGCATCGGTTTACGAATTCGCCAAGAACGCTACCTGAGTCGACAGACCAAATTGCAAATTGTAACCGAAGGTATGCTCACGCGCATGCTGCAGAACGACCCCGAGCTAAACGGAGTAGACTGCCTTATTTTCGACGAGTTTCATGAACGCTCTGTGGCAATTGATACGGCATTGGCGTTCGCCCTAGAAACGCAAGATGCCTTACGTGAAGACCTAAAAATTTTGCTCATGTCTGCCACGCTAGACGCTGACAAAATTGTCGCCAAATTCGATTGCCCGGTGGTCAGCTCTGAAGGCCGAAGCTACCCGATTGATGAGGTATATTACCCCCTGCGTGATGAGAAGCGTTGGTTGGACGAAATACCGGAGATGATTCAAAAGGCCATTAGCGAACAAACGGGTAGCTGCTTGGTATTTCTGCCTGGCCGCCGTGAAATTGATATGGTGAGCAAGCGTTTGAAGGGCCTTGATGACTCTATTAATATTTGCACTTTATACGGTGATCAAGGTAGAGCAGAACAATACGCCGCCATTGCGCCTTCGAAAAATGGGGAGCGAAAAATCGTGCTCGCCACCAACGTAGCCGAAACCAGTATCACCATCGAAGGCATTCGTATTGTTGTTGATAGCGGTAAACGGCGTGCGGCTAAATTTAATTTGAATACCGGGGTTACTGAGCTGAAGACGGTTAATATCTCACAATCTTCGGCTGTGCAAAGAGCCGGCCGGGCAGGGCGCATGGAACCAGGTGTTGTTTACCGCTTGGGCTCAAAAGAATCGTTTAACCGGCGAGAATCACACGATACACCGGAGATATTATCTTCTGACATCAGCTCTTTACTATTAGAAGCTAAGCAATGGGGCGCGGATTTAGATGAACTTATTTTTTTAGACCCACCTACGCTCGCTCAGCAAAAACAAGCATGTGATCTTTTGTTTATGTTGGAAGCAGTCGATCAACATCAACGGTTGACCGCGCTTGGGAAGCAAATGCTGCAACTGGGCACCGACATCCGCTGGGCTCACATGCTGATTAAAGCAAGAGGCTTAGAAAGCACATTGCCAGGCATTGAATTTTTGAGCGTCTATTTGCTTGCACTATTTGATAGTCGCGTAGGTCAAGAACTCGAACTCGGCGTAAGCTTGAACGCGCAATTTCATTCTCCGCACCCGCTGTTTAGCAAACAACTTAAGTTTTGGCAAAAGCGCCTAAGGCCTAAATCATCATCGCAACTGGAGATGTCTTACCTGCCGTTGGTGGTGGCCTTGGCCTATCCTGACCGGCTGGCAAAGAAACGCGGAAACGGCTATTTGATGGCGAACGGCGCGGGCGTAGATAGACGGCCCGACTATTGGCTTAACGACGACTATATTGCGATTGCCGAGTTGGGCGGGCGACAAGGTAAGCACATATTCTCCGCTACCGCGGTAGATATTCATCAATTAGAAGAGGGCATACCGCATCTTTTTGGGTCCAACCATGTTTGCGAGTTTAATGAGAGAAGTGAAAATTTCATTAATGAGAACAGGGTGATGCTGGGTGCGATCACCGTAAACAAGATGCCCATCAATAAGCCCCTAGATAACGAGACTCGAACGGCAGCGTGGATTAAGCTGGTAAAAACCAGAGGCTTTAGTCTATTTGATTGCTACGGCAATAAGGTGGCTGATAGAGATACTAATCAAGTTAATCAGTTGCTGGTAAGAATGGCCTTAGCACATCAATTTTTCCCTGAGAATTACCCTGAAACCAACGAATCCTTATTACTATCAACGCTAGAGTGTTGGTTGGCTCCCTACTTAAGCGATATTAAGACTCTAGACCACCTAAAAAAATTAGATTTACTAGAGCCGCTAATAAATCGATTTGACTGGACTCAACAAACTCAAATGGAATCGAAGCTGCCAAAACGAATAGCTGTACCCAGCGGTTCAAATATCGCGATATCGTATCAACTTGATGGGCCAGCAAGACTCTCGGTACGCATGCAAGAAGTTTATGGTCTTTCATCAACCCCTGAGTTGTGTGATGGAAAGCTTTTATTAGTAATGGATTTATTGTCGCCAGCAAGGCGTTCTTTACAGTTAACGCAAGATTTAAGTGGGTTTTGGAGGGGCAGCTATCAAGCGATTCAAAAAGAAATGAAAGGTCGTTATCCTAAACACTATTGGCCAGATAACCCAGCAACGTCGAAGGCGACTACCAGGACGAAAGCGAAGATGTAGGGCATGGATGTTAATTAGTCTACCAATCCTTTCGTACTGATCTCCATAGGCCTGCCATCCACGAATCCAAGAGCAGTAAGCTTCCATTTGTGTGGACAATTAGCACCGCAAATGAGTGTTTTAGGTGTACTGGCAAAGTCGTTATCCAGTCATTCGGGTGAACCCGGTGGATGAATCTCCGAACTCTCGTGACGATAGTACGGTATGGTCGACAAAGAGAAGCGCTAATATTACAGCGCTTCTCCATATCATAAACTGCTACAAGCTGGTTTAAATCGCCGTAGTTGCACCATCGATAGCGATGGTTTGACCACTCATATAAGTATTGGCCGGCGAGAGTATTAATAGCATTGCCGACACCATTTCTTCGACTCGGCCTATGCGTTTCATTGGGCAACCGCCTGCTAGAAAATTTGAATTTTCCTGATCTTGTAGAAAACCTTCCCCAATATTAGTCGGGCTAAAGAAAGGGCAAATGGCGTTAACGCGAATATTTTGGCGACCGTATTCAACCGCTGCAGTACGTGTTAAACCAACAACCGCGTGTTTAGCTGCCGAATACGCACCCGACTTTGGTGCGCCTAAAATACCTGCTAAGGACGACACGTTTAAGATGCTTCCTGAACCGACTTTCAGCATTTCCGGAATCTGATATTTCATACCAAACATAACGCTTTTAACATTAACATTCATTTGTAGATCAAAGGTTTCTTCACTCAAATCAACTGTCTTAGCTTGTGTATGAGCGATTCCAGCATTATTGACGGCGATATCTAAGCCTCCAAAACGTTCGCTCGCTAAAGAAACTAGAGACGCACAATCTGACTCACTTGATACATCACATCGTTGCTGGACAGCGTTGTCCCCTAATTCAAGAGACAGGCTCTCAATACCTTGCGTATCGATATCTCCAAGCACCAAATTCGCTCCCCGGCTCGAAAGTTGTTCAGCTAGTAATTTTCCGAAACCACTGGCTGCTCCAGTAATTAACGCAGTTTTGTTAGAGAAATCCAACATTGGATCCATTTTTACACTCCTAATTTTGGTGTGGGCAGGTGACTACTGATACGGCGTTTATGATCTAAATGCGAGTCGTCTGCAGTTGGTGTTGTTTTATCGGCGTAATCCTAGCAGGTCTAGAGTGAAGTGACGTTCATTAGAAGTCACTAGTTCTCTTTGGCGCATCCGAGAACCTTTATTTTGTAAAACGACTGTTTCTGCAATCTTGAATGTTAGTTCCAGATTGGTAAATTCTCCAAATCGCAGCTCGACCATTTACTACGCGAGTGAGGGTATGACGAATAAATTTTCTCAATCTCTCAATCATCAATTGCCTGACATCCAAGTTATTATTCGCAGTGATCGCGTAATAAAGTGTAATGGAAACAAAAACTTTGAATTAGTAATCTAACTCTCCATTTGCAACTCGACTTGATCTAGAAAGTTTATACATTATGCTAGTAGATTCACGGAAGATAATTGACGAACTAAATACCATTCTCAAGCTAAATTTTTTATTCATGTAATTTTATTAGACTTACCCGTGGTGCATTTAGGATTTAATGCCTGAAATTGAAAAGCAAGCTGCTCATTGGCCAAGAAGGTTTACCATCGCTTTTTCACCAAAAAAACCAACGATATTAGCAACTTACTTCGTAGTTATAGCAAAATGCATACCTTGCTGCACGAGCTTGATTCAAACGACAACTTTCTGAACCAAGTACGCTTGCCTAAGCTAACTGATAAGCCATTAATTGCCTTAAACTTAGTCGCTGAAGCATTAGGTATCGATTCTGAATGCTACTTATTTACGCAACTTCCTGATCAACTAAAATTGATGATTGAACGCTCTGTTTACAATCGAAGACGACGCTCTCTGGCCTTCAAAATTGAAAAATCAGGCAGGCAATAGCGCATCAAGTTGCGGCATTTAACGAGCACCGTATTATCGACGGTATGCCAGTTGAGGTTTGCAAATTTGCTCGAGCAAATCGCTCGAAAATTTGTCGTGATACAGTTGAGTAGTCGCCAGATCATGTCTATTGCGCTGCACAAAAAACACACTACTTTGGTTACAAGTTACACGCTGCATGCACGGCGAGCGGCGTGTTCAAAGCCTTTGATATTACTCAAGCTTCTATGCACGATATCCACTAATTAAACGATGCTAAAACGCAGTTTTCAAATTGTGTTTTAATTGGTGACCGAGGTTATTTAAGTTGTCAGTATCAGCAAGATTGGTTTGACAGTAATTCGATTGAACTGGCAACGTCAGCACGTAAAAACCAATTAAACCCAAAGTCCTTTAGTCGGTCATTTAGTAAAGCAAGAAAGCGAATCGAAACGCTATTCTCTCAATCGCGTGACCAGTTTATGATTCGGCGAAATTACGCCAAATCATTCAGTGGTTTTGCTACTCGAATGATCTCAAAAGTAACCGCGTTAACGTTCATTCAATGGATTAGCAACCGCAGTAGGAATAATATCAATAACTTGAAAATCGTTATTTCCTAAATGCACCACGGCTTAACATACCAAAGGAAAACTTTGTTATTAAGTACATGGTTTTGAAGATAGCACCTGATTTTAACTTGGGCTCGGTTGCCACCGTTTACTAGTCATATTTTGAGAAATTAACACTTAACAGAGGTTCATTTAAGGGTATCAATATGCAAACACACTTAGAAATATTACAGCGCGCTGTTGCACTCGCGGAGTCTGCAGACTCGCCTATGTCTCATAAGTTCGACGCCGTTGAGTTATCTGAAACGATCGATGTCTCACTGAATCAGTCTGGGGCGAGTGAAGAACAAATTGAGCAATCGGTCCTCGATTTCATTAAGTACAGCCCCAATGTGGCACATCCAGAATATTTTAAATTACTGTACTCCGGGCTAAATAAAGACGCGCTATTGGGGGACTGGGTAGCCAGCTTAAGCAATGTTACTATGCACACATATCAGGTAGGCCCAGTTGCAACTTTGATGGAACTGGAATTGATAAAGCAATGGTGCCAGTTGGTTGGTTTCGATGCCGGAGAGGGGGTCATGGTATCAGGTGGTAGCCAAGCAAATTTAGTTGGAATGCTGCTCGCCCGCCATAAGGCATGCCCGGAATTTAAGACGCATGGGTTCGCCGCCATGAACGGCAAACAATTAACGGCCTATGTATCAGATCAATCTCACTACTCTAACCAAAGGGCGGTTAATACCTTAGGAATCGGCGCTGATAATTTAACCGCAATCGCCAGCGATGAGAATGGTCGATTAGTACCAGAACGCTTAGAAAAAGCCATTCAAGACGATATCGCCAATGGTAAGCAACCGTTTTTTATTGGGCTCACTGCTGGCACCACAGTCGTAGGGGCGTTTGACCCAGTGAAGCCGTGCGCTGAGATTGCTAGGAAATATGATCTCTGGCTACATATAGATGGCGCTTGGGGCGCACCTGTGCTTTTTTCTGAGCATCACAAACATCTTCTAGACAATAGCCAACTTGCTGATTCTTTTGCTTGGGATGCACATAAATTGATGAATGTACCGGTCACTGCCGCGGTCATATTGGTTAAACAATCAGGGCAGCTACGAGAAACCATTGCTGGGGGCGGGGGCGACTACCTATTTCACGCTGATATAAATGAGCAATACAATTTAGGAGAGCGGTCTTTGCAATGCGGTCGGAGGGCGGATGCTCTAAAAGTTTGGCTTAGCTGGAAAGCCGCCGGGTCTCAAGGGTTTGCTGAAAAAGTCGACGCACTCTTTGAACTTAAGAATCACTGCGTTGAATTAATTGATCGAGAAGATAAATTAAACATGATCGCCAGTGCTGGGTATCTGAATGTTCTATTCAGATATGAAAGTAAATCGTTAGATGAGGAGCAAACCGCAGCACTCAATATTTCTATTACTAAAAAAATGTGTGCTGATGGTAATGGTTATGTGGATTATGCGACATACAAAGGCCGAACAGGCATTCGGCTAATCTTAGCGAATCAAACGACTGGTAAGAACGATATCCTTAAGTTTATTGATGAAATCATTGCCGCAGGAGACGCGCTTCAATAACATTTATGATAACCCGTATGATTAATTTCAGCGCTAAACGTAACAAAACCCCAGCAAAGCTTGCTGAGGTTTGTCGTTTAGAAACCACACCGTTAAGAATGCGGCTTTATGTACAGGTTGATAAGGTATCTATCAACCTCGACGATTACTCGTCGTCTTCTAGATCATCATCTGGAGTCAAGTCGTTAGACGCAACTACTCTGATTTTTGACCATTTGTTGTCAGCTAACTTGATTGCTTTAGATTGCTTAGCCGTCCAGATTTTTGAAACAGTAGCACTGTTATTAACATATAGTTTGTCGTCAACAACGGCAAAGACAGTTGGGTCAATCGGGAATTTTGCGCCAATCGCCGCACCATAGGCACAAAAGCCACCGTATTGTGGCGCGTACTTCGAAGGATTAGCGTTAAAAAGATCGCGGTTAGCTTCAGAGCTAAAGTGATAAATTGCGCCGTCATGAACAGTTGAGATTCCAGCGTAACCTTTTACTGCTTTGTTAACGGTGAAGTAGGCAACAGCATCGTGACCTGAAAGGATCACACCATTAGCATCTTGTTGTGTTTCATCCGCAGCAAAGCTGAACGAGGCTGAAACAAGTAATAGGGCCGCAGTTAAACCGGCTAGTAAAGTTGTCTTTTTCATCTTTAATTTCTCAAAAGGTAGGTTAATTTATATCTAGTATCAAGTGCAGTAGAACTCGAAACATGCGTAATTCTAGAATGCTTGCCTTAAAGACACTATGTTCAAACGTCCAAGACTTATATCCAATCTGGTTAAGGTCGGTTAAATTGCTGTCAACGCCTTTCTAGAGTTAAAAACATTGATTTGAAAACCGATTGCCTCTATTTGAGTGGACCTCACAATCAGCTAAGATACATAAAACTAGTTGAATACACGGTATTTAATTGATCATGCGTGTGTTTTTATTTTGACGCAGAATAGGAATAGGGGACTTAACGATAGGCTTATAACCTTTAACGGTTAACTTTATAATTCTGATTATTCGCCGGCAACAGTTTGACTCAATATCCAGTCTCGAAAAGCACGTACCGGTGCCTGCCTCAATGCATCCAGTGGGTAGCAAATGTAATATCCATAACCCATTAACGGAAGTGAAGACAGGGCGACTAAACTACCTTTATTCAGTTCAGATTCAACTAACTGATCGTACAAAGCTACACCTTGGCCGTCTTCAACCGCCCTGACTCTTACGTTTGGGTCCTTGATTACCAGTTTTTCAAACGCTTTTGAGTATTGGAGTTCGGACTCTTCAAACCACCTCTGCCACGCTTGGCTTTGTTTGGCATCTTGTAATAGTGTTGCATTTGCAAAAAACACATCGAGACCCTGTGTCTGTGCCTCTATTGCTACCTTAGGGCTCGCAACCGGTATCGACATAGAGTGAAAGAGCACTTCATTATGTGTCCCTTGCCATTCGCCAGTACCCCAACGAATGGCGACGGTATCGTGAATGGTAAAGAACTCACCAGGATCGATGGCTGGCTCAATAGTGATACGAACTTGCGGGTGTTGTGTCATAAAATCCATCAGCCGCGGCGATAACCAGCGCGATGCGAAATAAGTCGATAAGCGAATATTCAAAGTCCATTGTTTATCGCCACGTAACTCATTAATACATTCTTCAATTACTGATAAGTTTGCCTGCGCAACATGCCAAAGCAAATCACCTTTTTGGGTCAGCTCTACCCCGTTGCGACCTCTCTCAAACACGGTAAATCCTAATTCGCTTTCCAATTTATTGATTTGATAGCTAATGGCCGATTTGGTTAAACATAAGTCAGCCGCTGCCGCCGTTAGGCTACGACATCGCGCTACCGCATCGAATATGCGAAGGCCATCAAAATTACGAAACTTCATAAGGTCAAATTATTTTAACGTTAAGTACAAAAAATAACGATATCCTTAATACTCGAAACAAAATACAGTCTATTAGAACGAATGAGCAAAAGTTAGTACTAAAAAATCGAACTTAAATAATGCAAGTTTTGAACAATGAAAACAAGCCAAAGTCAGCGTCAAGCCCAAGACAAAGGAGGCGTATTAAGACACGAGGCAGACATACTGACTGCGTACAGGGCTTAAGTTCTCATTGTCGACGGCAAATAGGTACACACGAACTATTGTCTGCAATTGAAATAGATAAAATTGAGACACAAGCTGATTGGTTATTAGAGCGGGTAGGCATTGAAATTCATGATGATCAAGAGAGCATTGATCTATTTGAATCGGCTGGCGCGGTTGTCACAGGTAATCGGCTTAGATTTGAGCCTGGGTTAATCAAACATCTTTGTGCTACCGCGCCGTCATCATTCGAGATGGTAGCGCGAGACCCTAGCAATACAGTTACCCTCGGGGGTAACCACGTCGTATTGTTGCCTGGGTATGGATCCCCATTTGTGTCGTGTTTAGACAAGGGGCGACGATATGCTCAACTCAGTGATTTTGAAAATTTCGTTAAACTAACGTATATGACGCCCTGGTTGCAACATTCAGGCGGTACCGTTTGCGAACCGGTCGACATACCAGTAAATAAACGTCACTTAGACATGGTTTACGCTCATCTGCGTTACAGTACTAAGCCGTTTATGGGCTCTGTAACGTCAGGCCAACGCGCGCGCGATTCTATCGCCATGGCCCGCATTGTATTTGGTGATGCGTTTATGCATGAGAATTGCGTTATCCAAGGAAACATAAATATTAATTCACCATTGAGCCTAGATTCGGCTATGACCGAATCTCTTAAAGCTTACGCCGAGGCTAATCAAGGTGTGATGATCTCTCCATTTTTGTTAGGCGGTGCGATGGGCCCTGTGAGCCAAGCTGCACTGGTGGCGCAAGCGCACGCTGAAGCCATGGTTGGAATAGCCTTAGGCCAATTAGTACGGGCTGGCTCGCCTGTTGTCTACGGAAATTTCCTCACTACGCTGGATTTAAAAACGGGCGCACCTACCTTTGGTAGCCCCGAAGCAATGCTTTCTCAATATGCAATGGGGCAGTTAGCCCGACGTCTACAGCTTCCCTATCGGTGCGGCGGACAGCTGACCGCGTCGAAAACAGCCGACGGTCAAGCCATGCAAGAGTCAACCACAACGATGCTTGGTGGTTTGCTCGCGGGAGCGAATTTCGTGATTCATTCCGCAGGTTGGCTAGAGGGTGGTTTGACCATGGGTTATGAAAAATTCATGCTCGATGTTGATCACTGCGGTATGTTGCATAAGTACCTTCAAGGGATGACCATTGACGATGAGTCACTGGCGCAGGATGCTTATCTACAAGCGGGCCCAGGGCAAAATTTTCTAGGGGTTGATCATACTTTAAGACACTTTAAGACCGTTAACTATGCGTCTGAACTCGCTAACAATCAATCGTTCGAGCAATGGACTGAGGAAGGCTCTTTAACAGCTGAACAAAGGGCCAATCACGTATACAAAAAACAATTGAATAACTATCAAATACCGGACATGCCCGAGTCTATTAATGGTGCATTAAACGATTTTATTGCAGAACAAAAATCAAAGATACCTGATAAATGGTACTAATTACTCAGCGGAGACACTCGATGAAAAACTGCCAACGTATACCAAGCACACTACCGTTCGCTAACCTAGAAGCAACTGACTATATCTCAGACGATATGTTGCGACAGGGGGCGCCAAATGAGATGGGGAAAAGCCATTACAGCGACTCCACTGGTCAATTAGATGTGGGTGTTTGGCAATGCGATGTGAATCGACATGAAATGAACGATTGTCCTTACGACGAATTTGTTTACTTATTGGAAGGGCATCTGGACATAATCGATGAACAAGGTTTAGTAGAAACCTATCAAGCTGGGGACAGCTTTGTCATGCCGAGAGGAGCGAACTGTACGTGGGATGTAAAAAAGCCCATCAGGAAAATCTACGTGGTTCTCGAGCCAAAGTTGATGCCATAATCTGCCCACCGGTCTTCGATCTGCTTTACATCGGCCAGTACCGAACAATCTAGGTGCTAAACTTCGCTCGCCTGTACGCTTGAAGGGCCGGTAATGAGGCAACCAGTAAAGTCGTTAAAACTATCGAAACCACGATCAGCAGACTACTGAATGTAAACAGATTGTTACTGAGATGTATGCCTAGTTGGCTCGATATCTTTTTTTTGGTCGCCGTCAGTGAAACCCAGAGTAGGCCGCTCCCAGCAAAAACACTCACGAAACTGATTAATAGCGCTTCAATTTGAAAAAGTATAAAGAAAAATCTTGGTGGCGCGCCTAATATTCGTAATAGAATAATTTCATTTTTTCTCTCTCTAATTGACGACGCCATCACGGCTGCGAGGCCTAACACCGCAGAAATAAAAACCATTGATGATATTAATCTTAGGGTGCTCTCAAACGTTGCCATCATGCGCCATAGTTCTGACAGTGCAACCCCTGGAAGTATTGCCATTAGGGGCTCTTGCTTGAATTCATTAATCTCCCGTTGCAATCGAAATGTGGCAATTCGCGATTTTAGACCGACAATAAAGGCTGTGATACTGCTGGGTTTGAGTGTGTCTTCATTCAATGCTCCATCAAGGTGAATGATCTCAATTCCTTCCAGTTTGACGTGCACTGTTTGATCAACCGGTGTCCCTGTCGGTGCTAATATTCCGCTTATCGAAAATGGGTGTTGATCGTGCACTGAAAAGCTATGATTGCTAATTCCGTGAGATAAAATTATTGGGTCGCCCAGTTGATAGCCTAAAGATGCCGCCACTTCAGAACCGATTACCACATCAAAGACGTCAGCAAATGGTTTGCCGTACTGCAAGGAGAGGGGTTGTTTTTTGCCATATTTAAAATGGTTGAAGTAATCGGTATTTGTACCGAGGACCCTAAAACCCTCATGCGAATCTCCCAACGAAATTGGGATGGTCCAATCAACTTCTTTCAATGCTCCAATTTTTTGATAGGAGCCCCAACTAATGTTATTGACCGGGGAGCCTAGGCGAAACACAGAATAGAGCAATAAATTGAGTCGACCGCTCCTCGCGCCGACGATTAAATCAGCCCCCGAAATGGTACTGGCAAAGCTGTCTCGAGACTCCTTTCGAACGTGCTCAACACCCAGCAATACAAATATGCTAATAGTCATTGCAAGACAGCAAAGTGTGGCTGAACTTTTTCTATCTAGTAGGCTTTTAATGGCTAATCTCAATAGCATAGCTCTATGTCTCCGCTCCATTGATTTCACGCATCACATCGACTCGGTCGAAAAGCTTGCCCATCGATAGATCATGGCTTACGAATACGAGCGTCATATCGTGGCTAACGGCGGTTGCCATCAATAACGACATGAAGTTATCACGGTTGTCTTGGTCAAGAGAAGATGTCGGTTCATCGGCAATTAGAAGCATTGGTTTATTGACGATCGCTCTGGCAATCGCAACTCTCTGCTGTTGACCAATACTCAACTGATTAATAGGTTTGTTCCAATGGTCAGGAGCTAGGTTAAGGCTAAGTAACAGATTCCCAATGTCTATGTCTGATCCTTTGTTATTTGAAGACTGTGCAAAATAATGTGCCAACTTAATATTGTCTACAGCCGAGAGATAAGGCACTAGGTTGAAACTCTGGGCAACATACCCGATTTGCATCGCGCGAAAGCGGTCGCGCTGACGATTGTTCATTGTGTGCAGGCTGTTGCCAGCAACAAAGATAGAGCCACTATCAGGAACCAATAGTCCACTCAATAGTTTTAATAGCGTGGATTTCCCACTCCCAGAACCCCCAATAAGTAAGACATTTTGATTTCTAGATACGGACCAAGATTCGATGTCTAATACATTTTGACTTAAGAGTTCTGGATAAGTAAATTTTAAGTGCTCAACGCTAATTAATTCGTCTTTATTTCGATAACTCATCGTTGTGTGGCTAGTAATACATTTTCATATGTTATAGTATAACATAACATCCAAATATGCACTTATCATCTTGAATTAAACAGGCTTCGAAATCCCTATGAGTTTTGTGAAAATTAAGCTGCTAATCAATATCGGTCTTTGCTTAATAACGTTGTCTTTGGCGAGCGCCTGTTCTCAGCAACCAGATTCAAGTGACTCGAAGTATCGAGACATTGGGTGGGAGGATTTGCAACCAGAAGATGAGATTCAATTTGAATCGAGCGACGACGATGGTCTTGAGTCTTTAGAGGTCGTTGAGGACTGGTTTTCGTCCGATAAGTACGCCGATATGCCAGGGTTAACAAGTAGTTACTATGGAGCACCACCACAGGCTTATTCTGGCGGCGTGGTACCAGAAATTGGTGAGCAAAACGTCCGCATACCAGGTTTTATTGTTCCATTGGAATTTGATGAGGGTAACTTTGTTACTGAATTTTTCCTTGTCCCTTATTTTGGCGCCTGTTTTCACAAGCCACCGCCACCTCCAAATCAAACCATTTATGTCAAGAGCTCAGTGCCAGTGAAATACCAGAGTATTTACGACCCAGTATGGGTTCTAGGTATGATTAACATCGAAGAAAAGAGCAATGAGATCGCCATGTCGGCTTACAGTATGGATCTTCACTCACTAGAACCTTTTTTCCAGGATTAGGTCTGCTTGTGAAAAGAAAATTGTTCCTAGGTTCAACGATTATCTGTCTTTCGTGTGTTAGCCAAATCGCACTGAGCCGTGGTGCGCTTGATGCGCATACTCACGGCATTGCGAATTTGACAGTCGCTTTTGTAAAAGGGACTTTGGAAATAATTTTTGATACTCCGGCGATTAGCGTTTTGGGGTTTGAGCATCGGCCAACAACTCGGCCACAAGTGGAAAAGGTCACACAGGCAAAAGCGGTTTTAGATTCTCTAAAGAATATTATATCGATTAATGGCGTTGACTGTCGTGTCGAAACCACTGAGGTGACTATTATTGGGCTCGCCGCGCAGACGTTAGACTCCGATGCTGAACACCACGATCACACTCATCATCATGAAGATCACGATTCATTGGATGGTGGTCACAGCGAGGTGTCGGCTAACTACACTTTGGACTGTGTTGGTAACGAGTCTGATTTGGAAATCTCCACTTTATTATTCGAGCGGTTTCCGGGTATTGAGAAAATTCAACTCAATTGGGTTACAGAAACGAAACAAGGAGCGGACGTTCTAATCCCTCAATCCACAAAAATCGAATTAAGATAAAACAATGAACGCGGCACACGAAATGGTCGAACTGGCTGCACGAGAGTGTAAAGCCCACGGCGTAGCGATAACACCCAAAAGGGTAAACGTATTTTCAATACTATTGCGTTCAAAGAAAGCGGTCTCGGCATATGAATTGGCTGACGCTTACGAGCGTATTTTTGATGAGCCGGTTCCAGTCGTTACGGTCTATAGAGTCCTCGAGTTTTTACAACGTGAGCATCTGGTTCACAAACTAGAAACGGCCAATAGGTTCATTGTTTGTTCTAAGATCGATTGCAATCATGAACACCTTGCCCCGCAATTTTTAATTTGTAAGCAATGTCTAAAAGTAAAAGAGCTAAGTATTAGCGAAGCTAAATTTGAAGAACTAAAACACACTATCGAGCAAGCTGGTTTTCATCTTGATAAACCACAGTTTGAAATGAATTGTATTTGCCATCACTGCTATTCAGGCAAGGAATAAGTTAAAAATAAAATGAATTACCTATCATCTTTAACCAATAATTTGGCCATTGGTTTGTCGGCCTTTTGCGTAATACACTGCTTAGCATCGCCAGTTTTGCTTGTGCTGTTGCCGAGTCTAACCGCGTTGCAATTAGACAATGAAGCGTTTCACAGTTGGCTATTGATGGGTGTCATTCCTACCAGCATTTTCTCGCTGTGGATGGGATGTAAACAGCATCAATCATATCGGGTGTTCTTGATTGGCTTGGTTGGTCTTGTGGTATTGATCTCGGCTGTATTTATGCACGACTTCAAATACGGAGAGCTGCTTGAAAAGGTGTTTACCGTATTAGGGGCCTGTATTGTTGCCTTTGGGCACTACCTAAACTTCCGTTTGTGTCGGCAGCGCACTCAGTGTGAATGTGATTCCTCTTCATGAAACGAGCCTATTTTCAAAACCTAGAAGCGTGCGTCGCCTCCACCGAATTAGAGTTAAGTGAAATTACTACTCAGTTAGGGTTTGATTCTCGCGGTTTGGTCCCCGTTATCACTCAAGATGCAACGAATAAAGAAGTTCTTATGTTGGCTTGGATGAACGACGTCGCGCTATCTGAAACCCTAGCATCAGGCTATGTCACCTATTGGTCTAGAAGCAGAAATAAACTATGGGTAAAAGGCGAGACAAGCGGTCACACTCAAAAGCTGGTGTCATTGTCGATAGATTGCGATGGCGATGCAATTTTGTGTCAGGTTAACCAGACCGGAGCCGCATGCCACACGGGTCGCAACAACTGTTTTTATCTGCTCGCTGACAACACTCGTCAAAAAGTCCAAGTTGTCGGCGATCAAGAAATATTTTCTTGAATTAGCACCCTATGTCTAAAAGTACAAACTCAATTGCTAGAGTAGCAACCAACATAATTACGGGTTTCTTAGGAGCTGGTAAAACCTCGGTGATATTACACCTTCTTACTGTTAAACCACCCCAAGAACGTTGGGCGATATTAGTAAATGAGTTCGGTGAAATCGGCATCGATGGTTCCCTACTAAGTGACGAAAGCTCGGCTGAGGAAGGTGTCTATATTCGTGAAGTGCCAGGCGGATGCATGTGCTGCACTGCGGGCATGCCTATGCGTGTAGCTTTAGCACAGCTGCTACGCCAAGCAAGACCAGATCGACTATTGATAGAACCAACCGGCTTAGGTCACCCCAGAGAAGTGTTAGAAACCTTGGCTGAGGAGAGTTTTAATTCAGTTCTTGAGATTCAAAACACCTTAACCCTGGTCGACGCTAGACAACTTTCGAAAAGTCGATACGCTGACCATGATACCTACCAAAAACAAATCGGTATTGCCGATGTGATCATCGCGAATAAGCGAGATTTATACAAAGAGCGCGATATTGCAGCTCTCACTGCTTACCTCGAAAGACACTCATTACAAGACCTAAACGTGGTCTTTTCAGAGCAAGGTGTTATTGACTGCGCACTGCTCGACAAAGCAAAACCTGGAAATTCCTTGAACCGTGATGATGTTGTACTGCCTGAAATGGAAGACAAATTCATTGAACTTGAAATGGCCATTCCTGACTGCGGTTTTGTCAAGGCGGTAAATCAAGGCGAAGGTTATTTCAGTATTGGATGGCGTTTTTCCCCGAGTTTGATCTTTGATCAAAGTGCATTATTTGGTTTCTTGAGTGGCGTCGAGGCTGAAAGAGTGAAGGCCACAATTATTACCAATAACGGATGTTTTGCTTACAACCTCACACAAGATACCCTCAGCGAAATCCCGATGAATCTTATTGATGAAAGTCGTATCGAAATAATATCGAGGCAGTTAAACGTAGATTGGGAAGCCGACCTATTCGCGTGTCTAGCTAGTAACGATTTTAGCGATCAAATAGATATTAACCTCAAAAAACCGAACACTGTTCAATATAGATAGATGATATGAATCACCTAACCGGTAACAATTTTCAACTTGCGGCGAGCAATGAACGCCATTCAATCCAATCTGGTTCCGCCGACGTGTTGGCCGATATATATCGAGAAGACGTTAATATCGCGACTTGGCAACGCGCTTTGTCATCGGCCTTGTTTTGCGCAGCACAGCAGCTACTCGAATCTAAGTATACGTTTAGTATTTCAACTTCGGTTACTCCAAATGACACATTTGAAAGTCTATATGACGCGCTGGGTGCTACCCAAGAAGCAAAGCTGATTAGTGACGATGTCAGCGACATTGTTTCGATGTTTTGTTACTTGTTTGATCTTGAACAAGCAGGCTTAAGGTTTACCACTCTCGATCGCGCCATGTGCCCAAAGTTTCATGTTGATAGGGTTCCGTGTCGTCTAGTTACAACCTACGGTGGGATCGCGACCGAATGGCTTTCTCACCAAGACGTTGATCGAAGTAAATTGGGGCTTGGAAGTCAGGGCAAAAGCGATGAAGAATCAAAGCTCTACAAAGACCCGAGTAACATTCGCCAGCTTCATGCAGGCGATGTAGCACTGTTAAAAGGCGAGTCTTGGCTTGGTAATGAAGGGGGAGGTTTAGTGCATAGATCCCCGTCTTTATTAAACCAACAAAAACGACTGCTGCTGACACTAGATTTTTGCTAACAAGTGCTGTTTGAAAAACCGCAAACTGGAACCTCGCAAGAAACTGATTGATAAGCTAAGGCCTAACCCTTGAAATCAAGAAATGGAAAACTAAGCTTCAACAAGAATGAATATTCGCGCCTCAATAACTCAAAGTGAGCCTAATCTGGTATGAAGCCATTAGTAATTAGTCTCACTCTAGCAATAGCCTTAATGGCGACACAGACCGCTGTCGCGATCCATGATATTCATTGTTTAGACGGCGATCATGAGCAGATCTGTGAAATTTATTTCACTCAAGACCATAGCGCCAGCGCCGAAGGAGGCGATTCGCCGTCTATAAGTGCTTTTTTCGGCGCAAATTCGTTCGCTTTTGCGGCTCTCAACAGCCCCAGGATATTCCAGAGTTTCTATTTCTCACGCGCTCCACCTCATCTGTTCTGAACAATCCATATTAATAACGGCGTGAAGCGGTGAGCTCTTGCCGTGCTTTCTTTCTCAAAGTTCAGTATTAAATTCGAATACTGATTCATCTAATACGCGTGTCTATGACATCACGCGTTAGGAGATCTAGACATGTTTAGTAGAATACACACAGCGGCAATAATCGTCGGATTGACGCTGCCAATTTTTAACCAAGCCCTGGCTGACGAAACTTCGACATCAAGTTCGACACTAGAAGAAATCAACGTATTAGCGCACCCACTTGCAAATAACGGTACCGCTCAATCTGTCAGCGTCCTCAGCGGCGACGAACTGGCTCGTGAAGTTCAACT
>CAYQVT010000012.1:0-31247 GCA_964420885.1 uncultured Gammaproteobacteria bacterium | reverse complement strand
ATGTTGTTAGCTCCTAGCGCCTTTATTATCATTGGTTTGACCATCTGGGCAATACGCGCGTTCAATCCCGAACAAGTTGAAAAGCCAGATTTTGAAATGCAAAACGCACACAATACGCCAGCTCATGGTACTGGAGGTTCTCACTAATGGATCTACTCAGTTTAGCCGTTAAGGCAATGTTTATTGAGAATTTAGCTCTCTCATTCTTCTTAGGTATGTGTACCTTCTTGGCTGTATCAAAAAAGATAGAAACCGCTTTCGGCCTAGGCTTTGCAGTGTTCGTTGTGTTAGCCATAACCGTGCCGATCAATAACCTGATTTATCAAAACATTCTCCAAGAGGGGGCTCTTGCTTGGGCTGGTTTACCTAATGTTGATTTGAGTTTTCTTGGTTTAATTAGTTACATCGGCGTAATCGCCGCCTTGGTGCAAATACTTGAAATGTTTTTAGATCGCTTTGTGCCTGCGCTCTATACCGCTCTTGGTATTTTCTTACCTCTTATTACCGTGAACTGCGCAATCTTGGGCGCATCATTATTTATGGTCGAGCGTGATTATACGTTTTCAGAAAGCGTGGTTTACGGAGCTGGTAGCGGAATTGGTTGGGCAATGGCGATTGTTGCCCTGGCTGGCATTCGCGAAAAACTAAAATACAGCGACGTGCCCGACGGTCTGGAAGGCTTAGGAATCACATTTATTTCGGTTGGTTTGATGGCGCTAGGTTTCTTAGCGTTTTCTGGCATTCAGTTATAAAAAGAAGAGGCTAGAAAATTATGTTAGAGATTGGATTAGGTGTCGGCTTTTTCACCGCTATTGTTTTAGCGCTTGTTGCCATTATTTTGTTTGCGAGAGGCAAACTGGTAGCGACCGGGAATGTGAAAATCACCATCAATGGTGAGAAAGAAATCGAGGTGCCAGCAGGGGGCAAACTACTCGGAGTATTGGCTGACAATTCATTGTTTGTCCCTTCGGCGTGTGGCGGCGGCGGGACTTGTGCTCAATGTCGAGTGAAAATTCACGATGGTGGTGGATCGATACTCCCAACCGAAGAAACTCATATCACCAAACGAGAAGCGGCCTGTGGCGATCGCTTGTCGTGTCAGGTAGCGGTAAAACAAGATATGAACATCGAAGTGCCTGAAGAGGTGTTCGGTGTGAAACAGTGGCGTTGTAAAGTTCGTTCTAACAATAATGTTGCGACCTTTATCAAAGAGTTGGTGTTGGAACTGCCTGAAGGCGAAAACGTAGACTTTCGAGCTGGCGGTTATATCCAAATAGAATGCCCACCGCATAAGGTTAATTATAAAGAATTTTCGGTACAGGATGAATATAAGCCGGACTGGGATCACTTCAATATTTGGCAGTACGAATCGGTCGTTGAAGAAACGGTTATACGCGCCTATTCGATGGCGAATTACCCTGAAGAGAAGGGCATTATTATGCTCAATGTGCGTATCGCTTCACCGCCCCCGAGAACCGAAGGTCTGCCGCCGGGGCAAATGTCGTCATTCATCTTTAATTTAAAAGAAGGCGATGAAGTCACAATATCGGGTCCTTTTGGTGAATTCTTCGCCAAGGAAACCGACGCTGAGATGGTGTTTGTCGGTGGCGGCGCCGGTATGGCGCCTATGCGTTCGCATATTTTTGATCAATTAGAGCGCATAGGAACAAAACGTAAAATGACGTTTTGGTACGGAGCTAGAAGCAAGCGCGAAATGTTCTATGTCGAAGATTTTGATCGTTTGGCGGCTGAACACGATAATTTTGAGTGGCACGTGGCTCTATCGGATCCTCAGCCTGAGGACGACTGGGAAGGCGATACAGGCTTCATCCATAATGTCCTAAATGAGAACTATTTGGGCGCTCATGAAGCGCCTGAAGACTGTGAATATTATATGTGTGGCCCACCCATGATGAATCAAGCGGTTATCAACATGTTGCATGATCTTGGCGTTGAGGATGAAAACATATTATTGGATGACTTTGGCGGATAAAACGGCCCAATTTTTCGATGTTGATTACAAAACGACAAAACAGCGAGCGGTGCTCGCTGTTTTTGTTTGCGCTGCTGGTGTCATCGTTTTGCCTTGTTGCCTGCCAGCCTCAAACGACGCTTGAACAACAAAAGGTGTTTTCCGGCCCTATAATGGGAACGGAATATCGAATCACCGTCATCAAAAACAATTCGGTCGACGATGCTTTGCTCGAAGCTAGCGTAGTAGCTGCCATGAATACAGTTAATCAGAGTATGTCTAATTATATTTCTGACTCGGAAATTAGCCAGTTCAATCGAGCAAGGGCCTATCAACCCCAAACTCTATCGGCTGACTTTACCGACGTTGTTTTCGAAGCCTTGAATATCTCCCGCATGAGTAATGGCGCCTTTGATATTACACTCGCTAAAGCCATCGATGCTTGGGGTTTTGGTCCAGATGGCGAGATTACCGCACAACCGAGCTCAATAGAACTCGAACGATTAAGAGCCACGGTGGGCTACGAAAAACTGGTATTGAAGGGACGCTCTTTGTCGAAAACCATAGATGCCGTAGAGTTAAATGTGTCGGCAATTGCCAAAGGCTATGCCGTTGATAAAGTAGCCCAAGTGCTAGACGAAAATGGCATCGACAATTATTTGATCAATATTGGTGGTGAGCTTCGAGCATCGGGTCAGTCAGGGGATAAACAATTGTGGAAGGTAGGAATAGAGAAGCCTCACATATTAGGAGGTATTCAGGAAATTGCACAACTTGATAACGTCGCTATCGCAACGTCTGGGGACTATCGAAATTATCTGATAATTGATGGTCAGCAATTTTCTCACATGATAGACCCTGAAACGCTGATACCAATTTATCATAAATTAGCCTTAGTCAGTGTAATTAGCCAACGTGCGAGCACCGCTGATGCTTTGGCGACGGCGATGATGGCGATGGGCGAAAAAAGGGCTTGGGAATTTGCACAAAATAATGATCTTGCGGCGTATATGGTTATTAGAGGGGATTCAGAACAAGATTTCCAGATAAGATCAACCAGAGAATTTGATCGCTATTTGCAATAAGAGCTTGCAACATTGCGGCGCTATTACTACATTACTGTCATCAAACAGGAGATCTCAAGGTCTCTTATTAGCATCAAGAACATGCACTCTGAATTTGTCGTATGAATTTATTTTTTGTCACCTTTTCCGTATTTTTATTGGTCATGGTCGCGATGGCGGTTGGTGTTATCGTTAATAACCGCGCAATTAAGGGCAGTTGCGGCGGTTTAAATGATATTGATGGTCTAAAAGGCGCGTGTGATATTTGTGAAGGCAAGAAGGTTTGCAACCGTCGACGTCAAATGGAACGCAAGGCACTCTCCAAATAGGCCGCATGGATTGGCAAAGACTCCAGACTACGATATACAAATAGAAGAGCCAGCCAGTGTCATTATCAGAGCCAACAAACTATTCTTCCGGTGAGTCATCGAGCGTTAACACCGACAAACACTATGATAATGGTGCGATTCGCGAATTTAATGGCAAAATTTGTATCTTTATCGACGGCTATTGGATTCGATATTACGCTCCTCCGGCCAACACAATGTCGGAGAAGAAAGCCTTAATATTTTCCTTGCGTCGCCGGGTTTTCCATCATACTGAGCAAGGAATAAATTCTCCGGGTTGGCGCTTGGAAATTGCCAGAAAGTACTACGAACAGGAACAAAACCCCGCACGCAAACGAGTAAAAGCAGCGATGTTGGCTGGATCGTTGTTCAATCGTGCAACCGACATCTTTTCCGGCGTGGTTGAGTTAGAAGAAAAAGGAATTCATATCGCCGATGACAACGCCTTAATGAAACAATGTGAAGCCTGTTTTATTGAAGCTCTTGAGTTGGGCAAACAAGTTAAGCATTTTAGTGGCGAAGAGGGCGTTGACGAGTTATGGGGCGAACCATTTAAGGCATTTTCTTATCCAATGGATCGTTTTTTTGAGAGTCGCTATATTAAGTTAGCCCAAACCTTCAAATCGATAGATAAGATTATTGACCGAATGCTCGAAGTGTTTGCCCGCGTAGAGGGTTTTGAAGGCGTGCTACCCATGTTAGAAGAGCTGAGAGAAGCGTCAAAGACAGAAGTTGAAACCATGCGTCGCGATGAAGTTATATACGAGGTTTGGCCTCGTTATGTCGCTGCCAAAGAAGCGATTACTGAATTCAAACCCTGTGGCTTAAGTAACCGTGAAGATCGCCTGCGGTATTGGGAAGACGGGATGCGCTTGTTACACATGGGCAAGGATGTGATTAGTTATCTTAGCGGAGTAAGGGTGCCGATGCCGGTGACGACCTCCAATTATATGGCTAATTGCGACCGTTATGACCAAAATGGTTCACTTGATAGTGAGTTCTCGATCCCAGAAAAATGTTTTAAGAGCTGACGACAGAATAGTTTTTCGCCGGATTTTATGTGACACTCCTTATTCACGCGGCGCCAATAGCCCGGCAATGTATCACTGACCACAGCTATGAAACTCAGACAACTCCAATATGTTACCGAAGTCGTAAAAAACGGCATGAACGTAACCGCAGCCGCTGAAAAACTCTTTACCTCACAACCTGGAGTGAGCAGTCAGATAAAACGATTGGAAGAGGAGCTAGGCGTGACGATTTTCGAGCGCAGTGGCAAGCATATTAACGGACTTACACCGGAAGGCGATTTATTGGTTCAGCGATTTGAGCTAATACTTAATGAAGCGGACAATGTTAAGCGTATCGCTGAGGATTTCAGTCATCCAGATTCTGGCATGTTGTCTATTGCAACGACGCATACTCAAGCACGCTACGTGTTGCCTCCTGTGATCAGTGAATTTCGTAAACGCTACCCAAAAGTTCAGCTGCAAATTAATCAAGGTACTCCGGAGCAAATAGCTAGTCTGACTGATTCAGGGCAAGCCGACATCGGGATTGCCACAGAAGCCTTAGAACTTTTCGATAACTTGATCTTATTGCCCTGTTATCGCTGGAACCGTTGCATTATCGTGCCTAAAGGCCATGAACTTGTTGGTCAAGCTGAGCTTACCTTAGCGTCCATTGCTAAACATCCAATTATCACCTATACCTTTGGCGTTGCGGATCGGTCTGTGATAAATCGAGCGTTTAAGAAAGAAGGCCTCGATCTGAATGTCGTTCTTATGGCGGCAGACGCAGAAGTAATTAAGACCTATGTACGTAATGATTTGGGCATCGGAATTTGCGCTCGTATGGCCTACGATAAGGATCAAGATCAAGATCTAGCAGTACTTGACGCAGGCAACCTGTTTGATACAAGTGTAACAAGCTTAGCAATTCGTAAAAACGCGGTAATGAGAGAGTTTGTATACGAATTTATTCAGTTATTTGCCTCGCATTTGAACAAACGAGTGGTTGATCAAGCACTGAATGCAGGTAACGATACTAGCTTGCAAGATAAGCTATATAAGGAGTTTGTCAAAGAAGCGGATACACGCTAAATCAGCGATTAAAGTCCTGCTCAAGCTGCGCAATAACGTAATTATAAGATTTTGAAAAACCGTTTTTTTCTTAACAAATAATAGTCTTCGTAATCGAACGACATCGCGATACTTCGGCTGCGGCCAATAATTTCATCTCTGGGAATAAAGCCAATGTAGCGCGAATCGACGCTATTGTCTCGATTGTCTCCTAAGGCAAGGTACATCTCTTCAGGAACTCTAATTGGTGCAAAGCTCGAAGCCTTGGTGTGTCGCTTACTTACTCGTATTGAGTACTTTGTACCAAATAGGTTTTCGACTATATCATCTGATATCGTCGACGTTTTTGGCGCGTCATCTATTATTGATGTTGTGTATTCTAATGCGGCGCCATTGATGTTCAGCATATTATTCGTCATAGAAACAACATCACCTGGAACGCCAATAACGCGTTTTACTAATCTTTTTTTCGATACCTTTGAATTAAATATAATGATGTCACCGCGTTGAGGGTCATTCAATTTGGCTACTGAGATTTGTGAAAAAGGAAGGTGCACGTCGTAGGCCAATTTATTGATAATAATTCGATCACCTTCAACGATTGTCGGTTTCATCGAACCGGTTGGAACCGAATTCCAGTCTGCCAGACTGCTTCTAAACACGCTCATTAGAACGATAAATACGATGAAGCCTTTGTTTTCCTTAAGTGTTTCTTGTACCCGGCGCGTCATAATTAGTCTCGGTTAACATTGACAGCTTTAATACTGACATTAAGGGCAACAAAATTCTTTTTCATTAATAAGGTTTAAGTTGGCAATCGCCTCGATCGACTTGGTCCATTGTGTATAAGAATGGTCCAAATAAAGTAAGAAAGGCATGCTTTTGTGTAGAAAAACTCGTAAGCTATATTAGTGACATTAAACCCTTTAAGACTGTCCGAATTGCAGAGACTTCACCTTTGCTGGGAGAATGATCGTGAAATACGACCTTAGCCAACAGGTCCTAAGAACCGACGCCGCTGGAATGCCAATTGATTGGGTTTCCTATAAGGAAGCCGCTCGGTGCTATCATGCCGGCCTGGTACTCTATAGTTGTGGAAAACTTCTCTATAAAATTCGTGGTGGCATTAGCTCAATCACCAGCCAGAGAAGTATTATTGAAGTCAATTCAATAATCGCTACACCATCGGCTACGCAAACAAAGTATCATCACTTACCAAATTATACGCCACCCCTTACTAACAAAACTCTTTTTGCTCGTGATGGAATGATGTGTTTGTACTGTGGAAAAGAATTCAAGCGTTCCGAATTGTCACGGGATCATGTCACACCCGTGTCGCAACGCGGGCTCAATGCTTGGACGAATGTAGTAACTGCATGCAAGCGTTGTAATAACCTCAAGGCTGGCCGCACACCAGAACAAGCGTGTATGGAACTCATTGCTGTTCCATTTAAGCCGACTCATGCAGAGTATGTGTATCTCAGAGGGCGACGAGTGCTGGCCGATCAAATGGAATTTTTGAAAGCTCACTTTCCTCGCCGTAGTCCCTTACGTCTGCGTGTCAATGAGTGTCAAATTGACTCGATTGATGATAGATACGAATTACCAATCGAATAATTGTGTTGTAATTGTCGGTGCCTCAAACCCCATCTCAAAAGAATACGGCTAACCGTATTCCTGTTCTAGTAACACGCCAAGCGATACTTGATATTTTGCCGCTTTCTATGGCCGTGATTCCATGGGGAATACTGACTGGGGCTCTGGCCGTGCAGGCAGGCTTTTCGCCACTACAAGCCCAGCTCATGTCGCTGTTTGTGTTTGCGGGCGCAGCTCAGCTTTCTTGTATTTCGCTGATTGTAGCGGGTGCGTCCTTCTTATCGATTAGCGCATCTACGTTCGTTATCAGTGCACGACATTTACTATACTCAATTACGTTTCGTCAGCATGTTATCGAATTACCATTTCAATGGCGCGTGCTTATTGCCTTCTTATTGACCGACGAAATGTTTGCGGTATCTGAAGCGCACACGAGAAAAACAGGTTCATTCTCGGCTATTTATGCACTGATCTCAGGTATTACATTTTACGTGATTTGGAATTTATCTACATTATTTGGAATTGTCGCGGGCAATTTCATTGAGAATATGGAATCACTAGGTTTGGACTTTGCGATCGTTGCTACTTTCATTGCAATGACGTTCGCAGAACTTCGTAAGTATCCGGTATTAGTGGCGATTGTACTAAGTGGTACTATCGCCGTATTGCTAAAACCTATCATCACCGATAGCTATATTATTGTGGCTGCCTTAGTTGGAATGTTTGGCGCCTATATCGTCGACGAAACATTGACGACTAGTGATCGCAGGGCTGAGTTATGACTTCGCTACTACTATTGGTGATGGCGATGATCACTTTTTTTAATCGATACCTGTTTTTTACTCCGTCCATTGAGATCTCTCTAGGCCCAAAGTTGCGACGTTTTCTTAGTTATTCATCGTATTCGGTACTAACGGCAATATGGATGCCAGTTGTTTTTTCGTTCAACAATCAAACTGGCTTTTCAGTGGCGGGCTTGGATTATTTGGTGGCCTCAAGTTTAGCCGCGGTACTAAGTTTCGCTCGACTACCGAGCATTGTGGTAGTGATATCCAGCGCTGCTGTGTTTTTCTTGGTTCGACTTATTTCTTGATCGGCCTTGGTTCCTGAGTCGCCTTAGTTAAGATGGAACTCAAGCATCAAAGTTAGGCCAAAAAAATACCTCGTAAAAACGAGGTATTTTCTATAAAAACTTAATTGGCTCAATGGGCTAGCTATCGCGCTGAGTGATTTCTACCAAGTGATAACCAAATTGAGTTTGAACCGGACCGTGAACTTTTCCAACTTCTTCGTTGAACACTACGCGGTCAAATTCTGGAACCATCATGCCTGGGCCAAAGCTGCCTAAATCGCCACCTTGTTTACCAGAAGGACACTGAGAATGCTCTGCTGCTGCAGACTCAAATGTTTTTTCGCCAGAATTAATTTGTGTTTGTAGATCCAAACACGCTTGTTCAGTCGACACCAAGATGTGTCGTGCGGATGCCGTAGTCATTTTGTCGTAAAACCTGTCAATTTTCAAAGACGCGCATAATACTTACTTTGCACCATGAATCCCAGTTACAATCCCCAAAAAGTCGCTAAACTTACACTTTAATTCGCATATATTACGCAATTTCCGTTTTGAACAAACAACTTTTCAAATATCTTCGTATTCTGATTACATTCTGCCTCTTAGGGGCTGTGTTTTATTTGGCTGACCTGTTTTCTCCTGCGGGTAGAAAACTCCTCTTCGATACTCTGAAAAACGCTGATTTAGGGATACTCTTAGCAGCTGTACTTTTAGGTGTTGTGATCAACATGATCAGTTCTCTGAAGTGGTATATGCTGACTCAATCACAAAATTTAGGGGCCAGCTATTGGCGTATTTTTGCGTATTATCTAATAGGTCAATTTTACAATATGTTTTTGCCAACCAGTGTTGGCGGTGACTTTGTACGTTCTTATGAATTGGGAAAATTTTCCGGACGCCAGTCTGATTCATTAGCGTCGGTATTTGTAGAGCGATATACCGGCGTTGTGACCTTGCTTGTTGTTGCAACACTCGCTGTATTCACGCAATTATCGCGGTTTAATCAGGACTTCATTGTTATTACACTGTTGGTATTTGCTCTAGGTCTAGGCTTAATAGCGTGGCTGCTCTTCGATTCCAGGCCGTATGCTCGCTTGAGCAATTATTTGCGATCAAGGTACGCTATAACTGAAATGGTATTTGTTAAGTTAGATAAGTTGTTGCTTTCAATAGCGGTGTACAAAGAACGCCCAAACACCTTAGTAATTGCATTTGCTAATTCATTGATATTTTACTTATTTGCCGTGATTAACGTATACATCACAGCCTTGGTATTTACGTCGAATGTGAGCTTTGTAGATATGTTAATCGCGACGCCAATTATAATGCTGATTATGAATTTACCGATATCATTTGGTAATATTGGCCTCATGGAGATTAGTTATGTCAGTATTTTAGAGCTCATGGGTTATGGTGCTGAGTTAGGCATTGCTATTATGCTGTTGATGCGATTTAAATCTCTTTTTGACGCTGCACTCGGCGGCATTCTTCATTCAAATTTTGTGACGATAAAGCACGAATAGTCTATTATTGGCACCCAAATTGCACAGCCCGATGACAACTGGTTTGTCGTATGGTTGCAGCGAGAAAGCAAACAAACTAAATCTAAGTAGAAAATGAATATATCAATAGTTGGCACTGGCTATGTTGGGCTAGTAACTGGCACTTGTTTTGCTGATGTCGGAAATCAAGTTTTGTGTGTGGACAAAGATCAAAGCAAGATTGATATGTTGCTCGACGGCAAGATTCCTATTTTTGAACCTGGCCTTGAACGCTTAGTCAAAACAAACGTCGAACAGAATCGATTGAAATTCACTACTGATATAGACGTAGCCGTAGCGCACGCTCAGATTATCTTTATTGCGGTTGGAACGCCGCCTGACGAAGATGGTTCTGCGGATTTATCACATGTTTTGGCTGTTGCTAAATCGATAGGTCAACATTTAACCAACTTTCGTACAGTAGTCACTAAATCTACGGTTCCAGTGGGCACCGCCGAGAAGGTTCGAGTCGCTATTCAGGCTGAGCTCGACGCGCGAGGCGTTGATATCGAGTTCAGTGTTGCTTCAAACCCTGAGTTCCTTAAGGAAGGCGCTGCAATTGAAGATTTTATGAAACCGGATCGGGTGGTCGTGGGCGCCGACGACGAGCGCGCGGTTGCCGTAATGCGTGAATTATACGCGCCCTTTAATAGAAATCATGAGCGCCTAATCGTCATGGATATTCCATCAGCGGAGCTAACAAAATATGCCGCCAATGCAATGCTTGCCACGAAGATATCGTTCATGAATGAGCTGTCTAATTTGGCCGAATTGTTGAACGCTGATATCGAGCTGGTTCGACAGGGCATAGGTTCTGATCCGCGTATTGGTTACCATTTTATTTATCCTGGTTGTGGCTACGGGGGGTCATGTTTTCCAAAAGACGTTCAGGCTCTCCATCGAACCGCTGGGCAACACGGTTATGACGCCAGAATATTAGAGGCGGTTGAGGCGGTAAATCAAGATCAGAAGTCGGTGTTGCTAAATAAAATAGACGCGCACATGGGAACTGATATAAGCGGGAAAGTGTTTGCCATATGGGGATTGTCGTTCAAGCCAAATACCGACGATATGCGAGAAGCTCCTAGTCGAGTTATCATCGATGGATTGTTGGAACGGGGGGCGACTATTCGAGCCTATGATCCAGTTGCCACTGAAGAGGCCAGTCATTTATACACTGGGAATAGCTCAGTTGTGTTTTGCGAAAAGTTATACGAAGCTACCGAGGGCGCTGACTCATTGGTGATAGTCACTGAATGGAAAGCTTTTCGCAGTCCCGATTTCAATCGTTTGAAATCCCAGCTTGGCGAAAATGTAATATTTGACGGTCGAAATATTTATGACCCAGCAGCCTTAGCGAAACTAGGCTTTAAGTATTTTGGTATCGGCAGGTCGAATTAGTCATGAAATTAACCTCTAATCAATTTGCTGATATTAGGGCCCTTGTGGTAGGCGATGTCATGCTAGATCGATATTGGTTCGGTAGCGTTGATCGTATTTCCCCTGAAGCTCCGGTACCCGTTCTCGCGGTTAACAATGAAGAGGCTCGGGCAGGTGGAGCCGCTAATGTAGCGCATAATTTACTTGCTCTTGGAGCGAAGAGTAATTTGCTCTCTGTTGTAGGCGACGATGATGCCGGTCGTCAGATAGAGAAAATTATTGCGGGCTATGGGGCAAAGACAACATTGAAGATCGACGATTCGATCAAGACAATTGTTAAGCTTCGAATGATTGCGCAAAATCAGCAACTACTGCGCGCAGATTTTGACGAAATGCCGAGCGAAGAAGTATTAAGTCAATGCTTAGACGATTATCGAGAGTTGATTAAAGACACTGACGTCGTGGTTCTATCCGACTATGGTAAAGGTGGTCTAACCCACGTTGGTCAAATGATTGCCGCTGCCAAAGAATTATCGATACCGGTAATTATCGACCCTAAGGGGAGAGATTATTCGCGCTACACTGGAGCAAGCCTAATTACTCCGAATATGAAAGAGTTCGAAGCCGTGGTAGGTAGTTGTTATTCAGAGGCCGAGTTTTCGCGCAAGGCAAACGCGCTTCGTAGTGACCTTGATTTGGATTGTTTACTGGTGACTCGAAGTGAAAAAGGCATGAGCCTATTTAGCCGTGACGACGTGCAAATTGATTCTCCCGCCAGAGCACTGGAGGTTTACGATGTAAGCGGTGCTGGCGATACCGTGATTTCATTGATGGCATTAGCCACTGTTGCGGGCTTTAGCAATGAAGACAAACTCACTTTGGCGAATACCGTGGCTGGCATTGTGGTTGGTAAATTAGGTACTGCAGTCGCGACAATTGACGAAGTACTAAACGCTATGACAAATTGAAATGGGACGTTTATAGCCCATTTTTAGAAATTAGTTCGTTCTTCATTGTTAGACAGATCGAACACAGAACGCTAAGACAAAGGTAATACAGCATGATTATTGTCACCGGAGGTGCCGGTTTTATTGGATCAAACATAGTTCGAGGTTTGAACCAGCGAGGTTTAAACAATATTTTAGTTGTCGATGATTTAAGCGATGGAAATAAAGTTCGAAATATCGAAGACTGCGATATTGAAGATTATATGGATAAGGACGAGTTCCTCCGCCGCATTGAGTTAGGCATGGAGTTTGGTGGGCCGTCCGCTATTTATCATCAAGGCGCTTGTTCAGACACCATGGAAACCGATGGTCGATTTATTATGCAAACCAACTATGAGTATTCTAAATCGCTATACCATTACAGTGGAGAACAAAGCATACCGTTTATCTACGCTTCGTCAGCGTCTGTCTACGGCGGTGGTGAGACGTTTAAGGAGGATCCCCAGTATGAACAAGCTCTGAATGCCTACGCTTATTCAAAGCTGTTATTCGATCGTTATGTGCGTAAAAACAAGAATGTATCTGACTCACAAGTTGTTGGCCTACGTTATTTCAATGTTTATGGTAAAGGCGAAGAGCACAAGGGCAGAATGGCGTCGGTGGCTTATCACTTTTTCAATCAATACCACGAACAAGGCTTTGTAAAGTTGTTTGGTGGCAGTGGTGGATACGCTAACGGTGAACAACTGCGTGATTTCGTTTGGATCGATGATGTTGTCAATGTGAACCTGCACTTTCTTCAACATCCTGAAGCAAAGGGCACATTCAATGTGGGTACAGGCCGTGCGCAGAGTTTTAATGATGTTGCTACGTCGGTACTGAATACTCTAGAAGGAGAGACTAAAACAACTTCAGAGTGGGTTTCGGATGAAAAGATTCGATACGTAGAATTTCCTCAAGCCTTGGTCGGAAAATATCAAAGCTATACAAAAGCCGATTTAACCAACCTGACTATGTCTGGAGAATACAATAAAAATTTCGCTACCGTTGAAGAAGGTGTAAGTCGTTACGTTACTCAGCTCACGGCGGCCAAATTACTCGGTTAACTTAGATGGCATTGATCGCTATTTACGATTCAGGCGTTGGCGGCTTGAGTGTTTATCAGCATGCAGTTTCCAAGTGTTCTCAGCATGACTACCTTTTTGTCAGTGATAATCAAGCATTTCCTTATGGAACTAAATCAGAAGCTGAACTTCGATTAAGAGCGAAAACTCTAATTGAACGAGTGGATGACCAGGTTGATTTGGATGTGCTTATTGTGGCGTGTAATACTGCAAGCACCATTGTATTGCCAGATTTTCGGGAATACTTTGACTTTCAGATAATTGGCGTGGTGCCTGCGATTAAACCTGCCGCAAAAATATCGACTACTAAAGAGATAGGTCTTCTAGCAACGCCTGCGACCATTGATCGTCGGTACACGCATGAACTAATAAAGGAGTTTGCGAGCGATTGTAAAATCACTAATGTCGGATCTAGCGAGTTGGTCTTACTCGCCGAAGATAAACTCTATGGGCGGGGGGTTGATGAGCAAAAATTAACCACCATATTAGCCCCGGTAATAGCCAATCGCGCCATCGATGTATTAGTACTGGCCTGCACGCATTTTCCTCTGCTGCGAGGCGAGATAAGTCTTGTTTTTGAACGCGAGAACCGCTCTATTTCGATTATTGATTCGGGCGACGCAATAGCTAATCGATTGTCATCAATCGAGAAAGAGTATAATTTAAGACCCTCGTTTAATCCCACGCGTACGGTCATGATGACGGCATCTGATATTGATTCAGGTTTAGCCACTCAATTAAAGAAAATGGGTTTGGAACAATTTCAACATTTATCTGTGTAACCTTGATTTCTTAAGCTGTTTTTCTCTGAACAAGAGTAGATTACCAATATGACCCAAGAAGTATATTCTTTATTGTTAAAGCAAGCCGAAGCGCTGATTAGTGGAGAGTCGGATTTCATTGCAAATGCGGCGAATCTTTCGTCTCTCATTTTTAATGCCATGGAGCACGTAAACTGGGTGGGTTTTTACTTGTTTAAAGGAGGCGAACTTGTCTTGGGGCCATTTTGCGGCCAGCCTGCTTGTACACGAATCCCGATCGGGAAAGGGGTATGCGGTACGGCCTTTAAGCGGCAAGAAACGCTGAGAGTTGATGATGTTCATTCCTTTGAAGGTCATATTGCATGTGATGCAATGAGTGAATCAGAGATTGTTATACCGTTCGAGACGCCTGGATACCGGGGGGTGTTTGATATAGATAGTCCTAAGATCCGCCGTTTTTCCGAAGCAGAACAAACTCTTTTAGAAGGTGTCGTGGGCCTGATGGAAGAAGCACAAAAATCACAGTAACAGAGCCCAAGAGCTCTACTCGAGGCGCTGGAAATCTTGAATTAATTGATTCTCACACTATTATTGGAAGTCTATAGTGGCATATGATTAATAATTATATGGGTGAGAACATCGTGTTTTAATGAATAAGGTAACCATTCAACTCCGGGATATACAGCTGTCACAGCTAAATAATGAATGCTTGAAATTGGTAGCTCAGTTCGTTCGTGCCTTGAAGGCACGTAAAGGAATATCACTCAGAATGCAGGACCCGGATATCTTACTTCAAATCTCTGAGTATTCTCATAGAACGAGAAGTACTAAGCTTAAGACGATGTATGCTGATTTAAAAGCTGAGATTCTCAAATCGATACAACAATCAATGGAAAAATAACGCACATTGATTTACGGCAACAATTTGTTGTTAGCGATATGAGCGATAAAGCCGAATGAAATAGAGTCCTACAAAGATCAGCAATAGCAAATAGCTTATTGTAAAGCCCAAGTCCGATACCACGTTTTCTAGTGATTTTTTAAGCAGAGCCCATATTCCGCTCGATGTTTGACGTTTAAATTGAACAATCTTTGTAGGAATATGTTGCACTGTGTCCATTGCTTGGTCCTCATGTATTAAGCGCGCTTCGAGCAGAGACCACTCGCCTGAGATTTCGGGTAGGTCGAAACGAAGCCTTTCCAATATTGAGTTTGATGGATGCTCTTTACTCAGAAACTCCAGAGGGACAACAAATTCCAATGAATTCTGCTGATTCTCTGGCAATCGAAGGTTTAAGGTGGCGTCTTGCGAGAAAGAATGTTTCTCCGTTTGGTAAAACACTTGAACATCATTCCATGGCTTATCCGATTGGGGCGCTTGTAAGCGAATATAGACTCCGGCTAAGTGACGTGTGCTTGTGATGAGACGCGGAGATACCATATATGGGTCAGCGCCGGAGATGACAAAACTGTCTAACGACCCGTTGATGTCATTCAACTGCCATCCATTTTTCGAGATGGGCTCGGGTGAGCTTTCTAGCGTGGTAATACCGTTCAGCACCGTGTTTGGTACAATTATTGAAGCCTGTTCCACCTCATTTGTTAGTAATGGAAGCGCGTCGAAACGGACTATACAGTTTGGACATTGATTTATGTCTAAGCGTAGTCGAGTGGAATCGACTACATCGATATTTTGAGGTAGTTTTATGGCCGCTGGGAAGCTTTCTGCAGTCAGTTGTAATTTGTAATACGGGTCAAATAGGTCATCTACGCTTTTAAAAAACAACTCTAAGGGCACGCCTGTTATTTCTTGGCCCAAGTCGATTAGTAGATAATTTGAAGACTCCAATGTTTGACGGGCATTAAATATAAGATAAGGGTCGACACCATTAACTTGATATTGGCCCGTTTGCTTAAGGTCTAAGTCATTGCTCGAGATTTGGCTTTTACCGACGTTGCTAAACATAAACATCACACAAATAAACAGCGTGACGACGGTGCGCTTCCACAAGATCATGAGTTACTTTCCCTTTGAAGAACACGATAGGCGAAGAAACCCATTACTACTAAAAAGAGCGATCTGGTAAGTTGGATTGCTTGATGTAATGTGAACGAGTCACTCGCAATATGTTGCTTGAAGTAGCTTGGGAAATGTCCCATGCCAATAAAATCAGTGTTCAACGGTGCAGCTAAAAACAGAGTAAAAACACCATTATCCGTTTTTAACAACCAGAGTACTAACCAACACCCAAACAGAGAAACAAAGGGGAGCACAACTTTTTTTTCGTATTGAATAGAGAGTATTGGAAATATTGTTAACCAGGCTGCGTAGTGAATGCTGTGCACATTGAACGCGAAGTAGATAAACATCGCTACCGAAGCACTGATGACGTATCGCTCGGCTTTGGGCAAGCTGCCGACTTCCCATTCATAAATTGCCAGCGCTGACAGCCCTATGATAATCGGGTAGAACCAATAGTAGCCAAGCGAGAGTAATTTGTTGAGCCTGTCACTTTGATAGCTCGAATCCGGGTCAACAAACAGTTCGATATTTCCATCAGTAAGATTAATCAACCAATTAGGCGACAAGTATATTAGTGCGATGATTAGTATACTGATCGCAACAACAATCACGTTTCGCAGCCAATGGTCTTTATGGTCGATTATGGCGATCAACAAAAAGGGCGTAAATAATATATTTATTTCTCTACAATGAAGTGCCGCAGCGAATAGAATGACCGCGAGAAAAATTCGGTCTTTTTTTAATTGAAATGCTGAAGCGGCTAAGAAGAACAGGCTAATTACTTCAAATCGTCCAAAGATGTAGGTTGAAAACAGCGTTAATGGGTTAAACAACCAAATCAAGACCGCTATTTTCCTATGACTTGGATCATCGACGAATTTCCAAATTAATATGGCGGTGGCCAGATCAAAGATCAAATACGGCAGCTTAAAGAAAAACAGGTGTCGGTAGATATTAGGGTCGTTTAGGAAAAAACCATAGTCAACTAAGTTAGCGACACTATCCGTGGGGTCTGGCAAGTAGAATAAGCCATCAGTAACGTTAATAAACAGCTTAGAAAAAGCTGCAAAGATTACTTCGATATAAAACACAAGGAAACGATGGCTGTTATCAAAGAGATAGCCATTTTCAAGAACGTAGAACACTCGACGCGCTTCAGAAAATAGATCCACATGCGCGAAAAAGGGCATTAATGCGAGCCTAAGCAGCAGTCCAATACCCAAGGCTGCGACTAGAAACTGATTGTTATTAATTGCTTTTCGCACAAGTTTTCCTTTCTATAGTTTAGCCAAAGGTTCGTTGTCGCCAACTCTTGGTTTTAAACTTATAGCCTACTGGTTGAGCTTCACGATTCATATAACCGCCGTCTTTGCACACTTTGGGCGGGTTAAGGTCAGGGAAATCTTCATTGGTGAAGTAATGTGTTACCAATGATTTTCTAGTTTTATCTCTATTTGAAATTGGGCTACCGCCATGAAATAGCTGCGAGTGCCATATTAATACGTCGCCTTTCTTCGCTAATAGAGTCTCTGCGCTAAGCCCGCGTTGCTCAATTTCAGCGTATATATAGTCATTAAAATCACCCATTTCCGATTCTATCGCATGGGTTGTACCATTCGAAAATAAGTAAGGCGGTATTTTATGACTACCAGGAAAATAACTTAAGGGGCCATTCTCCGGCGTAGCATCTTCTAGCGCTATCCATGACGCAACCATTTTGTTGGGAGTGGGAGAGGGCATATAGAAGGTATCAACGTGGTAGTCTTGCTGCGAGCCGTATTCGAAATTCAAACTATTGCAAACCATCGGAAACCCTTCCAGCAAGGTTCTCAAAATAGGCGCTAGCCTTTCGCCAACAACGGTCTTGCGAATCTTATCTTGACTCAGATATAAGTCGTTCAATTTGTAAGGCTGGTCTCGAGCTGAGAGTGGCGCATCAGATAGATAGACACGACGCTCTTTTTCGGTTTCGACAAAAATGTCGATAACGTACTCAGGCCCCAATTTTGCTCTGCGCCGCCACAACGTATCGATTAGTTCGTTAATAGCATCAATTTTGGACGCCGAATAGAAGCCTTTTAACAATAGATAACCGTTCTTATCCCAAGCTTGTCGTTGTTCTGTTGTCAATGTCATGGTTTTGTATTTATCAGAGCTGATTCACTAATCTTTAAATTTGAGCGAAAATCGTTCGTTCTTTAGGCTCAAATTAGGATTGTAGTAGGGGTCGCCTTGCTTGAGGAAATCTGACCATCTATCAAGAAAGTATTTTTGTTCCTTGATTAAGCGATGCATTTTTTCATCGGTGTCTTCATAGCCACGACTGATTGATTCATGGTGCGTCGCTTTGGAGTGAGGGGTAAATATATTGAAGTAACCTTTATCCATTAGTTTTAGGCAAAAGTCGATGTCGTTATACGCGACAGCTAAATTATCTTCGTCCAAGCCACCGACCTCTAAATATTTGGAGGTTTTCACCATCAACATGGCGCCGGTGACCGCGCTGACGTTATAGACCATGTGTAAGCGGCCGTGGTAACCAATATGATCGTCAGGGAAGAATTTGTGTGGGTGGCCTGCTGCGCCGACCATCCCTGCGACAACACCGGCATGCTGTATACGACCATCTGGGTATACTAGTTTTCCACCTACAGCCCCAATCTCGTCTCTCTGAGCATGTTCTAATAAACGCTCTATCCAATCGCTCGAGTTGACTTCAATGTCGTTATTGAGAAGCAGAATATACTCGCCTTTTGCTTGCTCTACACCGTGATTACACAGTGTCGAAAAATTAAATGGAATGTTCTTTTCTGTGAAACGAATCCGCTTATCCTTGTCGCTAAAGTACTGCATTCGTTCGAAGGTTAGCGGATCTTCACTATTGTTGCTAACTCCGATAATTTCAAAATTTTCGTAACTAGATCTATTGAGAATAGAATTTAGACAAGCGTTCAGTAGATCGGGTTTGTCTTTGAAAGGTATAACGATACTTAACAGAGGCTCACCTTTGATCTCCCGAAAGACACGATAAGTGCCCTTGAGCGAGCCAAATTCAACTCTTACACCAGTTTCATCTTTCTTCAATTGGTCTTCTACGGCGCGACGTCCCGCTTCCCAAGCATAAGACTTAGAATCGTAGGCTACCGCAGTGGAGCCTGGAATTTTTCGCCAGTGATAGAGTATTTTAGGAATATGCACGATGCGTTCGGCGGCGGCAGCAGACCGAATAATGATATCGTGATCTTGCGAACCGTCCAATCCTTCTCTAAAGCCACCTATCTGCTCGGCAATTGATTTTTTAATCACGGTAAAGTGGCAGATATAGTTATTTGTGTGTAAAAGGTCGGGAGAATAGCTGGGCTTAAAGTAGGGCTCGACTCGAACGCCTTTCATATCAATTTTATCTTCATCGCTATAAATTAGGCCGACATCAGGCGTTGCATTAATAATCTTAGCGTTTTCGTAAAGTGCGTCAATGCTGATTTCATCGTCGTGGTCGAGTAAGGCGATGTAGTCGCCCGTAGCCAACGCTAAAGCATCGTTAGTGGTCACAGAAATCCCTTGATTTATCTTGTTCAGTTGAATACTAATGCGGCTATCTTGTAGAGCTTCATGTTCCAGAATAGGCTTGAGGTAGGGCTTTGGCGAGCAATCATCGACTAAACATAGCTGCCAATGAGGATAGATCTGATTTTGCACCGATTGAATCATCGGCAATAAGTATTTAGGTTCAGTATTGTAAATTGGCACCAGAATCGAAAACACGGGCTTCATCGCCATGGCATCGATATCGGCTTTTGCGTTCACAATATCAGAATCACTTAAGGTGTTTTCAGAAATCCACAATTGATAATCTTCGGTGTTTTGGCCTATCAATTCTTGCTTTGGAAGCTTTTCGGTTTCGACTTCTTCGACGGGTTCGCTTTCTTCATCCATCTCGGGTTGGTGAGAAATTTCGGGTCTGCCAGTAATGCGATTTAGTGTTCTACGAGCTACACGGCTAGCTCGTGTAGCTGGGCGCATAAGTAAATAACCATGTAATTCTGCGTTGCGGACATTTTGTGTATGCAGTCGGTTGTGTAAGCTATCGATCTCGGTACGTAAAATTGCCTCTAGATTATCCGCATAATCCTTCTGTTTCTTCTGATCTTTTAAGCGTTCGACGAGCTCTTGGCGGTGATCCTTTAAGTCGTTAATGCGCGTGTGTTGGTGCTCGATATCAATGCGCAACTCTTTAAGCCTATGTGAGTAGCCAAGTAGCGTCGCGTCTTGAGCCTTTATAATTTGCTGCAATGCCTGTTCGTTGGCTCGCGTTAGTGGTGCGCCCGCAGCTGGTGCGTTTTGCCCATTGAGCGGCGCAGAAAGCATATGGCTAAGCGCTCCGCTTATCGGCTGTTGGCGAAGCTCTGACTGCACTTGTTCTTCGAGTTCAATAAATGGTGAGAGTTCATCAACCTGGAATATTGTCGGCATATGCTCGACAATAAATAAGCCAATAGAGTTATTACCCTTATTTCTAAGGTAGGCGTTTAATAGTGTTTTGTTCTCATAGGCAAACCATAACAGTGCTCTAAACAACAGATAGTTTGAATAGGTTTCACTCTCAAGTTTTGCTGCCAATTGCCGTTGATTGCCAATTAGCTCAAAATTGCGTTTGCTCCCGCGTTCGTTCAAAACGATATTCATTGGCGCAACATCGTAGTATTTTCCTTGGTCGAGGCCATTTTCACTAAAGGAAGCTAACCAATCCACGTATTCTTCAACCAGGCTGTCGAATCGGCGATGATCGTTATGTAAAAAAGCCTCTAACCAGTCGGTAACCAATAATCGACCTTTGTGGAACGGTAGACGGCTTGGTGAATCGATGATCACGCTTGATTCATTGCCGTTGTTTGGGTAGCAGCCCGTCTTTTCCACTAGGTGATCTGAGTGAGCTCTTGAAGTAAGAACTTGCCATTGAGGTTTATAGCTCGGGTCTGGGAAGTGAGTAAAGTCGTTGTTGGATATTTGGCGAACAATCTGAGAGTTCGAGCCAGCAATCGCGACATAACGGCTCGCATAATCGACTGGGTTTTGTTTTTCCTCGATCAATCTTTTGTAAAGCAAAAACTCGTTTATATCTGGGTTGTCAATTGAGCCAAGACCGTAAAAATGGTTAACCGCATTGACACTAGTGGTTAAATAATCGACCGAAAACATTGCTTTACAGTCGTCGCCATTGGCGAAGATCGCGTGCATGTTAATCGCTGAAAAATCGCAATTCAGCAAGGTTTCTCGGAACTGCTTTCTATCTAACTCAGAAATCCACTTTGAACTATTTTTTGGGTGATACAAATCAGAGAATGCCAGTGAAGCATCGGAATGTACGTTGCTCTTGTTAAACCACTTATTGAGCCTATTTGGGTTTTGAGCGGACACCACGAGGACGCCCTTGTTAGTCAGCGAGGTTTTAAGTTTGCTTAGTAAATTTTCCAGTTGTTTGGCTTTTAACTTCAGTGTCTCGAGCTGGCCGAGGACAATGAAATCATAGTGATTAGTCGGGAAATGGAGTTTGTCTAAATCAGCCGATACATGACAAACGTTGTGTTTGTTAGCACATCGAGTGCTGGCAAGTTTTGCCAGCCCAGGGTCGATTTTCACCGAATCAATTCGTCCGGCTTGGTCGGCGAGAAAATGTGCTACGCCACCAAAGTCTTCTGAAAGATCTAGAACATTGTTAATTGATTGCAGATTAAGATTTTTCAGAAAGCGAAATGAACCCGAGCTTAATGCCGATTTTAACTCGCTAGAGTGGCACAACTCGGGTAAATCTAAAGAAAACAGAGATTTGTCGACGGCGTTATCAAATACAGATAACACCACTTTGCTCAGGCGTTTGGAAATTCTAGAGTCTCGGTAAGGTTCCGAAATATCTTGGTATATATCGTTTCTGAGTCCCAATTCTGGGTTTGACTCTAGGAGCATGAATTGCTGAGACATAAATTGCTTTTTTAATTCTATTTTCAACAAGACCGAGGGCGGCCTTGTCGTTGAATTGTTACTGGAGTTTTATTAAGATTTTTTCAATTCCATCAATACTGGAATATACCATGGCTACGCAATCAATAGCGATTTGCAGATAACTTATTGATCGGTGGTGAATGGTCGACTTTTAGCTATATTTAGGTCAGAGTGTCGTTATGAAAATACTAAAATATAGCCTTATTGTATTGGCGTTTATTACCCTTACCTTGGTGGCAGTTACGGTTGCTTTATTTTGGGCTCCTGATACTGCGCGCGATGAAATAAAGGCAAAGTACGGTGCGGGAGTATCTAAATTCATTGATTTGGATGGTGGTGGTGAACTTCATTATCGAGATCAGGGTTTGGCCAGTGGGCGGGCATTGGTTTTTATTCACGGGACCAGCGCTTCCTTGCATACATGGGAGCCGCTAATAAAACGGTTAGGGGACCACTATCGCTTGATATCGTTAGATTTGCCGGGTCATGGGCTCACAGGCGCAAATGCGGCACGGGACTATTCACTACAAGCGATGATAGATGCGATTTGGCTCCTACTAGATCATTTGAATATCGGCTCTGCCAGCTTGGTTGGCAACTCACTGGGCGGCGGTGTTGCTTGGGCTGCCGCACTTGATAAGCCGAATCGAGTCAATTCACTTATATTATTGTCGCCATCAGGCGCTCCACGAACAACCGTTTCGAAATCTAACATAGGTTTTAAAATACTGAGAACCAGCATTGGTCAATCTCTGATGAAAAAAATTACGCCGAGACCTATTATTGAAACATCATTAAGGCAAAGCGTGTCTATAGAGAGCATGATTTCAGAGAGGATGATCGACCGGTATTGGGAGTTGCTACGCCTTAGCGGAAATCGTCAAGCGATGATCGATTTAGCCAATACTCCTCGGGACCATAACGCGTGGAAGAAACTTCATCTCATTAAAGCGCCAGTAATGCTCATTTGGGGGGAAGAAGATGGGTTGCTACCTGTATCGATGGCGGCTACTTTTAAGAATGAAATCGAAGATTTAAATTTTATAAAACTTAAAGGAATTGGTCACCTAGCAATGGAAGAAGATGTGCAAACGGTATCCCAAACCATCATAAGCTTTTGCAACGCAAGGAGATGCTGAATACGCAATGTTAAAAACTGAAAACGGCTTAAAAATGACCGAAATAGATTCGTTAAATTCGAAGTAAACGACAGATAGTATCTTAAGACTTATATAAGACATTATTTATAACTTTTTGACAGTTTTAAACTGTCATTTGCTCCATTATCAGCCTATAAGTCATAGACAAGTTGCTCAGTAGAGGCTTTTAACTTGTAAATTGAACGCTATTTAAGGGAACATGCTGATGAAAATTACGCCTAAAATTACCGAGTTACTCTTTGATTTGAGTGAAATCGAAACTGATGAAAATAGTCAGTATTTAAGTGGTGATGTTAGTCAGCTGAGGAACAACTTGCTTCAGTTGTACAGGGCTACTGATAGCGATGCTAGTCGCGAAACAATAATTGCTATCATGAGCGAAGCGGGCTACCCTTGGTTTGGGCGATTGGCGAAATCGAGTACCCGCGCGTTGAGAGAGATTCCTTTAAAGACCGTGGCCAACGAAAACGAGTTTTTGTCGGATGAAGGTTTTCTCGAGTTATTGCCAGCGAACACTTACTTTCATTAGAAAGCAAATGGTTTGGCACAGTTAGGCAAAATAGTGGGCCAAGATCAGGTGAATGTGTAAAGTTCTCGAGCTCACGGTTTCGTGAACGCTCGATAGTGAGCAATACCAGTTTAGAAACTAATTGTTAGAGAGCTTTCAACTTCCAAGTTATTTGAATTTAACCGACTATTGTTCCTAGATACTAATCGCTCACCATTTGCAGCTAATGTGAATTCTCTAGAGCCATTTACTTCTCGTTGTAAATTCGTCTGCATCGTACCTTCACGCAAATGGCGGTTGACCTCCAGCAGCAGGTCTCTATGGAGTTGCCGAATCTCAGGGTGGTCTGTGAGCTTGTTGGTATTGTGAACATGACTAAACACATTCAAGGAACTGATTTTAATTACCAAACCGGTGTGCTTGCGCATCGATTGCGCGTACTTTGAAAGTAACACCAGTACTTTTGCTGGTAAAACCGATGCATTCACCTCATCGAGGTTAGTTAAGTTTCCCATTTTATAACTCCGTAATCGTGGCTGTAGGGTGCCGTAGCTTGCACAACTTAGCGGCGTGCAATGCGGATTAACATCATGAATGTGGTCGTTGTTTTGGCTTGGCTCCAATATTATTCTGACGGTCAGGCTCAATTTTCGGAGTCATCGCTAGAATAAACCCGAACCTCCAAGTAAAACAGGTCGAACATTCATGTGACTAAAGTTATCAGACTAAAGTCTGATGGTTAAGTCTTTTTTTGACAAAATAGGCATTATTACAAGCAATTTTTAGGTTTTCAGTTATTTCTTTTTGGGTATATACAGATCGGTTATCGTTCCTTCATAAACTTCCGCCGCCATTGCGACGGTTTCTGACAAGGTTGGGTGAGGGTGAATAGTTAGGCCTATATCGCTTGCATCAGCCCCCATTTCGATCGCCAATGCTACTTCAGCTATCAGGTCTCCAGCGCTAGGGCCAACAATTCCTCCGCCTAATACTCGGTGCGTTTTGGGGTCGAAAAGTAGTTTTGTTTTTCCTTCAGTTCGATCATTACCAATGGCGCGACCAGAGGCGGCCCATGGAAATGCCCCAACTTCATAATCGATTTTTTGTGCTTTGGCGTCTGTTTCGGTTAAACCAACCCACGCTATTTCGGGGTCGGTGTAAGCAACCGAAGGAATAACATTAGCTTCAAAGCCGCTTTTTTCGCCAGCGCAAACTTCGGCGGCTACTTTTGCCTCGTGAGTCGCTTTGTGAGCTAACATTGGCTGTCCAACAATGTCGCCGATAGCATGAATGTGTGAGATATTTGTTCGCATTTGTTCATCGGTTGCGATGAAACCGCGCTCGTCTACCTCAACACCGGCTTTATCGGCGTCGATTAAGTCTCCATTTGGTCGGCGACCGGTGGCAACCAGAACGTAATCAAAAATCTCAGCTGCCGGTGCGTCAGTCTTATTTGCCGAACCAAAATTGACCCTAATACCCTCGTCGAGCGGTTCGATACTTTCCACTTTGGTGTTAGTCATTATGTTTTTGATAAGACCTTTCATGCGTTTTTGTAATGGGGCAATTAGATCTTTATCGGCGCCCGGAATAATTTGCGGCATGAACTCTACAATTGAGACGTCAGTACCCAGCTCGCTGTACACGGTCGCCATCTCCAAGCCAATAATACCGCCACCTACGATCAACATTGTTTTTGGTATTTCTTTTAACTCGAGCGCGCCAGTCGAATCGATCACGCGAGGGTCGTCTGTCTCGAACATAGGGAATATCGTGACCCGAGAACCGGCGGCGATAATGGCTTTGTCAAACGACAAAGTGGATAAGATCCCATTGTTTTCGATAGAAAGCGTGGTTTCGGATGTAAACTTTGCATAGCCATTAATCACCGTGACGTTTCGGGCTTTGGCCATACCTGTTAAACCACCGGTGAGCTTGGAAATTACTGACTCCTTAAAGTCTCTGAGTTTGTTTAAATCAATGTCTGGTTTTCCGAATTTGATGCCATGCTTTTCCATCTCTCTTGCTTCCGATATGACCGCGGCAGAGTGGAGCAAGGCTTTGGAGGGAATGCAGCCAACATTCAGGCAAACTCCACCTAATGCATCGTACTTCTCAATTAATGTTACGCTTAAGCCGAGATCCGCGGCTCTAAACGCCGCTGTATAGCCTCCTGGACCTGAGCCGATTACAACTAATTCGGCGTGAGGACGTTGATCGCTATCCGACAGTTGTGCATCAGAACTTGTATTGTCTTGAGAGTCCGAAGGAGCATCAGTTGCCGCGACCCTCGGTTCAGACTCATTTTCATCGAGTTGCAATATCAGGTCGCCTTCGTTAACAGCATCTCCTAAGGAGACCTTAATATTGGTAATAATACCGCTTGTCGGCGCGGGGACATCCATCGAGGCTTTGTCGCTTTCTACCGTAATTAGGGAGTCTTCCAAGTCAACACGATCGCCAACGTTAACTAGTACGTCGATGACTTCAACATTTTCAGCACCGCCTAGATCGGGAACTCTTATTTCAATCGGCTTACTCATTCTGTCCTCCTAAACCGTTAAACGGCGAACGTCTTCGAGCACAGCCGCAATATGGCGAGTGAATCGCGCGGCCTCGGCGCCATCGATTACTCGATGATCGTAGGATAAGCTCAGCGGCAAAATCATGCCAGGTTCGAAATCAGAGCCATTCCATACTGGCTGCATCTTACTGCGCGAGACTCCTAGAATTGCGACTTCGGGAGTGTTGACGATTGGCGTAAAGTTGGTTCCCCCAATGCCGCCAAGACTTGATATCGTGATACACGCACCGCTCATATCGTTCATAGTGAGTTTTTTATCGCGGGCTTTTTTTGCTAATTCGCCCATTTCCTTGGCGATTTCGGCCACTGATTTTTTGTCGGCGTCTTTTACTACCGGCACAACCAGCCCATTAGGTGTTTCGACCGCGATGCCAATGTTAAAGTACTTTTTGTAAATTAAATTTTCTCCGCCGAACTCTAATGAACTGTTGAATTGTGGATATTGTTGTAAACCGTTAACCACCGCTTTGACAATAAATGCCAACGGAGACAATTTTATGTCCTTCTTCTGTTGCGCGTACTCAGTATTAAGCTGTTTGCGAAACGACTCTAAATCGCTAATATTTGATTCATCGTTGTGGGTAACGTGAGGCACGTTGAGCCAAGATCGGTGAAGGTTTTCGGCGGTAAGGCGTTTGATTTTATTTAGGGGCTGAACGTCAATTTCACCAAATTTACTAAAATCTTGTGCCGGAACTTGAGGAATACCGCTGCCTGAAGACTTAGCTTCGACCACCTTGGGTGGGCTACTGATAATGCCTTTTACAAAGCCTTTAACATCGTCGTGCGTCACACGGCCTTTGCGGCCAGAGCCGGAAACTTGGCCTAAATCCACACCTAGTTCTCTCGCAAAACGTCTAATCGAGGGCGATGCATGTGATTTACTGGTTGTCGTATTGGTAATCACAGTAGAAACGGACGCGCTCTCAGAACTAGAGGAGGGCGGTTTGGCGCTTGTAGCCGGGGATTGTTTAACCGCAGCGCCTTTGTCTGACGCGTCGATTTTCTCAGGTTTAGTGGCCGGTGCTTGGTTACTAGCATCTGTCAACACCGTCACAACCAGAGTGCCCTCACTCACGTCCTGATCTAACTCTACTTCGATACTCTGTATAATGCCTGCTGTTGAGCTCGGGACATCCATCGACGCTTTATCGCTTTCTAAGGTAAGCAAAGGGTCTTCAATGTCGACTTGATCGCCAATGTTAATCAAAATTTCGATGACCTTTGCAGAATCGCCTCCTATGTCAGGTATGCGAACCTCGGTAGTTTGATCAGGCGGCGATTGTTCAGAACTTAGTTGCTCTTCGTGCGGTTGTTGTATCGTGTCTGTGGCTGGCGAAGACACCGATTTACTCGTTTCTACCTTGTCCTGACTGCTTGTCTGTGATTCTAGTTCCAATATTAGCGTACCTTCGCTAACATCTTGATCGATCTCAACTGAGATAGTTTTAACCACTCCATCATTGGTTGAAGGTACATCCATGCTGGCTTTGTCGCTTTCGAGTGTCACCAGAGGGTCTTCGGTGGCGACAGAATCTCCCACATTAACAAGAATCTCGATGACTTTAGCGCTGTCGGTGCCAATATCTGGAACGGTTACTGCAATAATAGAATTTGATGTCATGCTTGGGCTCGCGTCGGTGTGGTGATTTGGTTCAGCTGGCATGAGCGTCGCCTTCTGAGTAAGTACCACTTCGTTATTGTCTGTATCTTGCCTTTCGCTAGTTTCGTCGGAATCAAATAAATCCGATCGTACAAGGTCTAAGGATTGTTGCTGATGTTTTTTCCTAGTCACGTTCTCTGATGATGGAGCTTTGGTTTTCGTTTTTCTTATCGCGTTGGTTTTTGTTTTGCTTTGCTCAATATTACCTGGCGAAACACTCGCTGATTGTTCATCACCACCAGGTTCGTTGGGTGAGCCAGCATTGCTACCTGTGTCAGATATCGCGCCATCGTCGTAAGATGCTATCGGTGTACTTGCAGTACTGCCATTAACCTCTGTTTCGAGCAATAAAAGAGCAGTTGATAGAGTAATGTTTTCTTGCAGCTCAACGATTAACTCGACAATTCGGCCAGTTCTTGTCGCTGGCAAATTTATTTCATGCGCGCCACTCTGAACTCTAAAAAGCGTGTCGCCCTCTTTAATTTGCTCGCCCTCTTGGCATTCAATCGACAATATTTTGGCTTGCCGAAAGGCACTGGCGTCGGGCGCGGTGAGTTCAATGTATTTGATCATTATCGGCTTCCTCTGGGCATAACTTCGGCCCTCTATTTGCCTACGTCTAATTGAACAAGATTATGCAAGCGTTACATTTTCGTTGATCACGTAATTAGAGCGTGTCTGGTGATGGTTTCTCCGGGTCGATTTTAAACTGTTTAATAGCTTTATTCACTACTTCTCCGTCAATGCTGCCGTCTTCAAACAATGCCGAGAGAGCGGCGATGATAATGTACTGATGGTTTACCTCAAAGTGATTTCTCAGCTGTTTACGATCGTCACTTCTTCCAAATCCGTCGGTGCCTAGCGCGATGTATCGTGAAGGCACGAACTCTCGGATTGAGTCAGTGTAAACCTTCATATAGTCGGTAGCCGCAATAACCGGACCATTTTCTTCTTGGAAACATTGCTCAACATAGCTAAGGCGAGGTTTTTCATTGGGATGCAACATGTTCCAACGTTGAACATTTAAACCTTCACGGCGAAGCTCATTGATACTAGTGGCACTCCAAACATTGCTTGCGACGCCAAACTCGGATTCCAGGATTTCCGCCGCCGTAATGCACTCATTTAAAATCGTACCACTGCCCATTAACTGGACAGTCGCGGTTTGACCATCGTCCTTATCACTTTTTGATAATCGATATAGGCCTTTTACAATGCCTTCTACTGAGCCTTCAGGCATAGCAGGGTGTACGTAGTTTTCGTTCATCACGGTTAGATAGTAAAAGACATTTTCTTCTTCCATGTACATGCGACGCATACCATCTTGGATTATGACTGCTAATTCGTAGCTATACGTAGGATCATAAGAGACGCAGTTGGGAATCGTGGATGCCTGAATATGAGAGTGACCATCTTGGTGCTGTAAACCTTCGCCCGCAAGCGTTGTGCGCCCAGCGGTTCCACCCACTAAGAACCCTCGAGCCTGCATGTCGCCAGCAGCCCAAGCCAAATCACCAATTCGTTGAAAACCAAACATCGAGTAGTAAATATAGAACGGAATCATCGGCAACTCATTGGTTGAATAAGATGTTGCCGCCGCGATCCAAGATGACATTGCCCCTGCTTCGTTAATTCCTTCTTCCAGTACCTGACCTTTCTTGTCTTCACGGTAGTACATCAATTGATCCGAATCTTCCGGTTCGTACTTTTGACCCTCGCTGGCGTATATTCCAAGCTGGCGAAATAAGCCTTCCATGCCAAAGGTGCGAGCTTCATCTGGAACGATTGGCACGACATGGTTTTTAATGTTTTTATCGCGAATGAGAGACGACAATATCCTCACAAAAGCCATGGTTGACGACACTTCTCGCTCACCAGAAGCTTCTAGCATTTTTGAAAATGCATCTAGGGAGGGTATTTCGAGCTTATTCGAAGGGTTGGGACGAGCAGGTAAGTAGCCGCCCAAAGCATTTCGTCGTGCGTGTAAATATTTGATCTCAGGCGAATCTGGGTCGGGTTGAATATATTCGATATTCTCAACTTGTTCGTCAGAAACGGGAATCTTAAAGCGATTCCTGAAACCTTTAAGCGATTCCAGATCCATTTTCTTTTGTTGATGCGAGGTGTTTAAACCTTGACCCGATTCACCCATCCCTAAGCCTTTGACGGTCTTCGCCAGAATCACTGTGGGCTGACCAGAATGTTTAACCGCGGCTCGGTACGCCGCGTATACCTTGTCGGTGTCATGGCCTCCTCTAGCCATCAGATCTAGATCCTCATCACTCATATGAGCAACCATAGCTTTCAACTCAGGACTATTCCAAAAGTGTTCTCGAGTATAAGCTCCTCCTTTTGCCTTAAAGGCCTGGTATTCGCCATCGACGCATTCTTGCATACGCTTCTGCAATATACCTTCATGGTCTTTCTCCAAGAGAATGTCCCATTGTGATCCCCAAATTACCTTGATCACGTTCCAGCCAGCGCCACGGAATTCCGATTCAAGCTCTTGAATGATTTTACCATTGCCTCGAACTGGCCCATCCAGGCGTTGGAGGTTACAGTTAATGACAAACACCAAATTATCTAATTTTTCACGGCCCGCTAAACCTAGCGCACCGCGAGATTCGGGTTCGTCCATTTCCCCATCACCTAAAAAGGCCCATACCTTACGATTTTCTGTTTTGATCAGTTCACGGTTTTCTAAATATTTTTGAAAACGAGCCTGATAAATTGCCATGATTGGACCAAGGCCCATAGAAACCGTTGGAAACTGCCAAAAATTCGGCATTAACCAAGGGTGAGGGTAACTTGATAGGCCATTTCCCCCAACTTCTTGACGAAAATTATCGAGCTGTTCCTCAGTCAATCGACCTTCTAAAAAGGCACGCGCATACATGCCAGGCGCCGAGTGGCCCTGATAATAAATCATGTCACCGCCATGCTCATCAGAGCGGGCGCGCCAGAAGTGATTAAAACCTATTTCATAAAGCACTGCCGCCGATGAAAAACTCGCGATGTGCCCGCCGTACTCGGTGCTTATTTTATTTGCGCGTAAAACCATCGCAGCCGCATTCCAGCGAATAATCGATCTAATCTTAAATTCAAGCTGACGATCGGCCGGAAGAGCAGGTTGTTTCTCCACCGGAATCGTATTGATGTAAGGTGTGTTCAGGCCATAAGGCAGTTGTGCTCCAGCTTCCCGCGCAACATCTGCAAGCTCGCGAAGGATAAAACGCGCGCGGTCTGAGCCGTCGGCCTCAATCACACTTTGTAGTGCATCTAGCCATTCTTTGGTTTCTACGACATCGATATCTTGGTGCTGCGTGCTTAATTCTGTGCTCATAGGTGTGTCTTCTTGATATGGCTGCTTTTTTAGTTGATTTTAGACTGAATTATTTAGCTAGTGAAAAGATAGATAATCAAC